>CACXHM010000123.1 GCA_902767465.1 uncultured Bacteroidia bacterium | reverse complement strand
TACGTTGCCGTACACCTGTTTTCGAGGCAGGCTCCTTCAACCACTCGGACATCTCACCTGGTGAAAGGGACTGCAAATATAGCAATTAATTTGCAATCCCAAAACCTACATTTCCTTAGCTTTTGCAAGGAACTCGCGTACATGCTGGACGTATTCCTGAGGGTGTTTTGCGAAGGCATTGGCATGAACTGCACCTTCTGCCACCCACATTTCTTTATATCCGTTCACCTTGGCATTGTAGTTCTTCTGAAGATGGGAGAACGGCACGAAGTCGTCGGCGTCACCGTGGATGAACAACATGGGGCGGGTGCATTTTGCGAGTTGCCTGACTGACGAGGCCTCCTTGAAGCCCCAGCCGTAGCGGTGCTTGCAGACTATGCTGGCGCTGTTGAGGATAGGGAAGGGAGGCAGGTGAAAACTCTGCTTCAGGTTCGACTTGAACTGGTCCCAGACCGATGAATAGCCGCAGTCTTCTACAAAAGCACGTACATAAGGAGGCAGATCGTCTCCGCTCATCATCATGGTTGTGGCTGCTCCCATGGAGACTCCGTGCACCACCATAAAGTCGTCACCCCATATCCCATGGGCGACATCCGCCCATTTCTCAACATCGTAGCGGTCCAGCCAGCCCATCTGGGCTGCCCGGCCTTCGGAGTATCCATGGTACTGAAGATCTGGGAACAATACGTTGTAGTTGAAGGTGTCGCGGTACATCCGTACCAGATACAGGAACACAAAATGGTTGTCGGTATATCCGTGGATTACTATGGCCGTCCCTTGGGCTTTTGAAGGGTCCGCAGCGGGAACGTAGCAGGCGTGTACCTTATAATTGTTGTATCCTGTAATAACTGTATCTTTAAGTACGCCGGAGCCCTTGAGGGCATCGTACCAGGCGGTGCTTCCAGGCATGAGCGAATCCGCTTTGTGCCTTGTACGTTCAATATCATCGACACCGTGCGGTGTAGGAAGAAGGGCGTAGTTGCACATGAATTTTCCGGCAAGGCAACCCGTCAGAATTGGGGCAGCCATCAAGACCGTTAAAGTCAGCCTGATAAATCTTTTCATATGGTTTCAGTGTTATTGTGCTACAAATTGGTAAATGATATATCCTCCCTGTCTGTCGGGAGCTGTAGTGCTTGCCGAGAATTTGGACATCCTTGCGGCCCGTACGGCAAAAGAACGCAGACATCCGTCGGGAGAGGAAGAACCTTCGTCCACTTTCGCTCCGGTAACATTCCCCTGTTTGTCAACGGTGATATTCACCCTGACTTCTCCTGCTCCTATACATCTGTATGCAGGTATGGGGAGGCGGCTCGCTTTCCGGCCTTCCAGTTCCCAGGAAAGAACCGAGGGGCCGCTGTATCGGACTTCTTCTTTCTGCTCCTTTTTGTGAGAAGGGACCGGGGCTGCCACGATATCATTGTCTTCAGGAATCTCTGCAGGCCTGCTTAGGTCTTCACGCAGTTTCGCCGCGTCTTCGTAAAGCTTTTGTGCGTCTTCGGCGGAATGCCGGTCGTCTTTCAGCACAGACCGGTCAACGGCAATATTGCGGACGGGCTCATATCCTCCTGCAAGCATCTCGTTCAGGCGTTCGTTGATCGCCTGCTTGAGGTCAAGTTCCTTCTGCAGTTTTTCCATCTGCTCGGCCTTGGTGAAATCGAGCACGAAGGATGTCTCTTTTTTCAAAGACGCACCAAGCTGTACCCCCATCAGCACAATCAGTACAATAAGGTGTACGATTACGGTGATGTAAATACCTGCCCTGTCGTCTTTGGATAAATGCATTTATTGCTTCTTGTCTTTTCGGAGCGCCTTTTCCACTGTGTTGATTATCATGTTGATAGCCACCTTGTTGTGCCCTCCCTGGGGAATGATGATATCGGCATAGCGCTTGCTGGGTTCTATGAATTGCAGGTACATCGGTTTCACCGTCCTGCTGTACCTTTCTATCACCCACTCAACGTTCTTGCCGCGTTCGCGTATGTCCCTTGCCATTACCCTCATCAGACGGTCATCGTCATCTGCGTCAACGAAAAGCTTGATGTCCATCTGCTCGCGGAGTTTCTTGCAGGTAAAGATAAGGATGCCCTCTATGATGATCACATCCGCCGGTTCAACCGTAACGGTTTCTGTTTTGGATCTGGAGCAGCTTATGTAGGAGTACACAGGCTGGTGTATGGTCTTGCCTTCCTTAAGTTCTCCCAATTGCTTGCAGAGAAGATCCCAGTCTATGGCATCGGGATGGTCGAAGTTCTGGTTGCGTTTCTGCTCGTCGGTCAGGTTGCTTGAATCTTTGTAGTATGCATCCTGGGGGATGACTACCACATCTTCCTTGAGCCTGTCCTTGATGGCCTTGACAACCGTAGTTTTGCCGGATCCTGATCCGCCGGCTATTCCTATTACTAGCATGGCAGTTTAGAATTCAGCATTTTTTGGAGTTCTGGGGAACGGAATGACGTCGCGGATGTTCTGCATGCCGGTAACGAACAAAAGCAACCTTTCGAAGCCGAGGCCGAATCCGCTGTGAGGACAGCTGCCGAAGCGGCGCGTATCCAGATACCACTCCAGAGTACGGTGGCTCATTCCGAGTTCGTCGATGCGTGCGTTGAGTTTCTCGAAACTTGCTTCGCGCTCGCTGCCGCCGATAATCTCTCCGATTTTCGGGAAGAGAACGTCCATCGCGCGGACGGTACGTCCATCTTCATTCTGCTTCATATAGAAAGCCTTGATATCTTTCGGGTAATCGGTAAGGATGACCGGGCGTCCGAAGTGGCTTTCCACCAGGTAGCGTTCATGCTCGCTCTGGAGATCGACGCCCCAGCTTACAGGGTATTCGAACTTGTGGCCGTCAGCTACTGCTTTCTCCAGGATTTCGATTCCTTCTGTATAGGTGAGTACCTTGAATTCTGTGTCAACCACGCTCTTCAGACGCTCGATAAGCCCTTCGTCATAGCGGTCATTGAGGAACTTGAGGTCGTCGTAGCAGTTGTCGAGGGCATAACGGACCAGGCTCTTGATGAAGTCTTCGGCAAGGGCCATGTTGTCCTTTATGTCATAAAAAGCCATTTCCGGCTCTATCATCCAGAATTCCGCGAGATGTCTCGGGGTATTGGAGTTTTCTGCGCGGAAGGTGGGACCGAAGGTATAGATTTCGCCCAGTGTGGTGGCTCCAAGTTCACCTTCAAGCTGTCCGCTCACGGTAAGGGATGTCCGGCGTCCGAAGAAGTCTTTTGAATAATCAATACCTCCCTTCTTATCGCGGGGAAGGGGCGCATTCAGGTCGAGGGTAGTGACCTGGAACATGTTTCCGGCACCTTCTGCATCTGATGCGGTGATGAGCGGGGTGTGCAGATAGACAAAGCCCTTTGAGTGGAAGTACTCATGGATTGCGAACGCCATCTGGCTTCGAAGTCTTAAAATAGCCCCGAAAGTGTTGGTGCGGGGACGCATGTGTGCAACGGTGCGCAGATACTCAAAACTGGTATCCTTCTTCTGAAGAGGATAACGTACCGGATCGCATTCGCCGTACACTTCGAGCTGTTCGGCGCGTATTTCTACGGCCTGACCGCTTCCTATAGATTCAACCAGGGTTCCTTTTACACCTATACAGGCACCTGTGCTGACTTTGGCAAGCAACGCAGGGTCGATTGCGGCCTTGTCAACCACTATCTGAATGTTGTTGATGGTTGAGCCGTCATTCAGTGCTATGAACGCAATCTCTTTATTTCCTCTTTTTGTACGCACCCATCCTTTTGCGAGAACAAGCTCTCCGGGTGCCTTTGCGAGCAGGTCCTTTACCTTGCTCCTTACGATTTGCATGGACATCTTGGTTTGAGTATTTTAAAAAGCAGCCCTCATTTCCGGGGGCTGCTCCATGGTAACGGGGCTGATTTACTCGCCCTTTCTTGCAGAGTACATTATCTTAAGAGCAGAGCAGCGTCGCAGCTCCTGCTTCACGTCGGTAATGATACCCATACGTACATCCTGATCCGCCCTTATGCAGATGGTCATGAAAGAACGGTCGGCTTCACTCTTGGAATCACGTTCTGCTGCAACGAAGTCGCGGATATCATCCACGGTCTTGAAAGAGTCGTTGAGCTGGATACGAGCATCGGTACCATACTGGGCCTGAAGGCTGCGGATAGGAGTACCGATATTAATATAAGAGGAGAGGTCCTTGCGTTCCAGTTTAACCGATTCTGAAGCCTGGGGAATCTTGACGACAACCTTGTTTTCGGTTTCCCTCATCTGGGTTGTCACCATAAAGAAGAACAGGAGCATGAAAACAATATCGGAAAGCGATCCGGAAGAGATCGCGGGCATTTCTTTCTTGCCCTCTTTCTTAAACATTGACATAGTTATATCCTCCTATCTTCTTCTTTTACCTACATCCTTGGGCTCAGCCTCGGAGATCTGCTGGGGAACGAGATCCTTGATGGCTTTTTGCTTATCTTCGTCGAGAGCAAGGTATTTCTTTCCGAATTCCCTCATTGCCGCCTCGTCGCGGAGCTCATTCACGGCCTTTACGAGTTCGTTCTGAACTGCGATGTAGGCCTGATAGCTCGTGCCGCGGTCGTTCTGCAGGGAAATAACTCCCTTGGATACGTTACGGGTGCCGAGGTTCTCGATCTCAGTAGGTTCCATAACCGGAAGGGTGGGATCGTCGGTAGGGTTGGTAAGGAATATCTTGATCTTGTCTTTAAGCTGGCTAACGTCTATGGGCTCACTTCCGGCCAATATTCTGTCGGCGGAGTTAATCTTCACAATGATGATGTTGCGGCGATTAACCTTCTGGTCCTCTACCTTCTGGTTGGGGTCGGGCATAGGAGGCAGACGACGGCTCAGACCAGTCTGGCTTCCCATGGTTGTTGTCATGAGGAAGTAGCAGAGCAGGAGGAAAGCGATGTCGGCCGTAGAACTCGAATTGATCGCGGGTGTTTTCTTTGCCATAGCCGTTTAACCTTTTTTGTTGGTGATAGCAAGACGGATTTCTCCGGCTACGATTGCCAGAATGGCAAGGATACCGGCGAAATAGGTCAGGTAGAGAATGGTGTCGGTCAGTTTGAGGCTGGCCGCACTGGGCTGTTCGGTAGTGAGGTTCACTGCCGGAGCTCCTGGAGCGATAAGGTATGCCAGGAAGCATACGACAGCCACGCAGACAAGTCCGATGCCCAGTTTGACCAGGCTCTTGGGCTCGTTCATGGCGCCGATGACCAGGCCGACGATGACTACCGCTGCGAGGGCCAGCGCCACCATGGCGTAAGTCCAGCCCAGAAGGGTGTCAACGTTGCTTTCCTTCCATCCACCAGCGAAGCCCACGAAAAGGAGGACTACACTGACAACGATCAGAAGGACCATCGTCCATTTGAATATTTTGTTATAGTTTTTCATTATCGAAAGTTTGCTGATGATTAGTTCTTCTTGCCGTATTTGGTGAGCACATCGATGAGACTGATGGAACTGTCTTCCATATCGATGGTAATGCTCTCGATCTTGGCGAGGATGTAGTTGTAGAACACCTGAAGAATCATAGCTACGATAAGTCCGGCAACGGTGGTGATAAGGGCGACCTTCATACCTCCAGCCACAACGTTAGGTGAAATGTCTCCGGCTGCCTGGATGGCGTCGAATGCCTGGATCATACCGATAACGGTTCCGAGGAATCCGAGTGAAGGGGCGATGGCTATGAAGAGGCTGATCCAGCTCAGTCCGCTCTCCAGTTCGCTGTTCTGAACGGAACCATAGGATACGATGTTTTTCTCGACTGCGTCGATGCCCTGATCATAGTGAAGCAGTCCCTGATAGTAGATACTTGCGACAGGACCGCGGGTGTTGCGGCAAAGCTCCTTTGCTTTCTCGATACCGCCTTCTTCAAGGGCTTTCTCTACACCTGCGATGAGCTTTTTGGTGTTGGTCTTGGAGAAAGACAGATAAAGGATGCGCTCAATGGAGAGAGCAAGACCGATAACAAGGCAGATGATGATCAGCGACATGAAGCCGGCACCACCTTCGATGAATTTTGTCTTGAGAGCCTGGGTCAGGGGTACCTCGGGGGCAGCTGCCGTAAGGGATGCCAGGTCATTGGCAGGGGCCTGTGCAACCTCTTCCTGTGCTGCGGGCTCGGAAGCCTCGGCGTCCTGTGCGGATGCGACGTTTGCAGTGAAGGCCATGAGGGCTGCTGCTGCAAGAATCATGAAAAACTTTTTCATAACAGTTTTTGAGAATTGATTGATAATTATTGTTAATTGTTAATTAATCCAGTATGCATAAAATCAACGCAATTTAGCAAAAATATTTCATTCGCCAATACTTATTTTGTTATTTCACCTCTCATGTTTTCGGCAAGAAGATGCTTTACTTTCTCATTGTCAGCATGTTCGCCCATAAGTACGAATAATTTGGCAAGAGCTCCTTCTGTGGTGATATCGCCTCCGGATACGGCTCCGGCATCTTTGAGAGCTTTCCCGGTAGCATACAGATTCATGTCCACATCACCGGCGAGACACTGGGTGACATTAAGCAGTATTTTGCCCCGTTTCGCACTTTCGCGTACGATGTTGGTAAACCATGGCTTCGATATTGCATTCCCGGAACCGTAAGTCTCAAGGATGACTGCCCGGATGCCGTCTCCCAGCAAAACGTTGCGGGCCACCTGCTCGGTAATACCCGGATGTATCTTGAGGATAGCGACGCGGGTATCCAGCCTGGTATGGAGGCGCAGCCCGCCGGATCCGGGATGCAGGATGATCCCCCGATTGTAGCGGATGTTGATGCCGGCTTCGGCAAGTGGCGGAAGATTTGGGGAACGGAAAGCGTTGAACGCGGTCGCATTGACTTTTGTCGTCCTGTTGCCCCGCATGAGCTTTGAATCGAACCATATTGCAACTTCGGGCACCGAAGCCGTTCCGTTTTCTTCGCGTGCGGCTGCCACTTCTATTGCCGACACGAGATTCTCCCTTCCGTCGGTCCGGAGGCTTCCGACTGGAAGTTGGCTTCCGGTAAAGATGACGGGTTTGGAAAGCCCTTCGAGCATGAAACTCAGTGCTGAAGCGGAGTATGCCATCGTGTCTGTTCCGTGGAGCACGACAAATCCGTCGTAGGAGTCGTAATTGTCACGGATGATTTCTGCAAGCTTAACCCACATCGAAGGCTCCACGTCAGAGGAGTCTATCAGTGGATCGAAAGTGACGGAATCCGTTTTGAAAGCAAGCTTGCGCAATTCGGGGACTTCTTCAAGGATGCCGTCGAAATTGAAGGGAACCAGGCCGTTGCCGCTGTCCTTCATTCCTATTGTGCCGCCCGTGTAAATCAACAGGACGGCGGATTTGGGTTCTTTCGTCATATCCGGAACAATCTTTTTGCATTTGATGTTGTAACAGTCGCGACTTCGGCGATGTCAACGCCCTTGATTTCCGCTATCTTTGCAGCAATCAAAGGGATGTTGGCACTCTCGTTTCGGGTGCCGCGAAGGGGAGAGGGAGCGAGATAAGGAGCATCCGTTTCCAGCAGTATGCATTCGAGCGGTATATCTTTTATGGTATAAGGAAGGGAAGCATTTTTGAAAGTAACCACCCCTCCTATCCCTACCGACCAGTCGCCGTAGCGGCGGATGCGCCTGAAAGTTTCTATGCTGCCGCTGAAGGCATGAAGATTCCCTCTCAGGTGCAAATGCACACATTCATCCATTACCTTGAAAAAATCGTCGGTTGCATCGCGCAGGTGAATGTTTACAGGAAGGTCCAGACTCGCAGCCATTTCAAACTGGACATGCAGCGCTTCTTTCTGCTCCTCACGGAATTCCCTGCCGTAGTGATAATCCAGACCAATCTCTCCTATTGCTACCGGACCCCTGTCCAGCCATGCCTCCATGGCATCTATCTCATTTCTCCAATTCTTATCGACCGAACCCGGGTATAGTCCGAGCATAGGAAAGAGAACACCGGGGTGACGCGCAACAGCGGCATACATACAATCTCTCTCATGGCTGTCGATGTCTGCAAGCAGTATTTTACCGACACCGGCTGCAACAGCCCTTTCAACATACAGGTCCTGTTCTTCGATACTGCAGAAAGCTTCGTCGCTTGGGTGCGCATGTGTGTCGATGAATTCCATAATTCTGCAAATTTAAGTTTTTTTTGCGTTGACCCAGCAGCGTTGTGTAAGGTCCATGCAAATAAACCCGTCAGCTTCGAGCATGGATGCAAGCCTGGCCGTTTCGTTATATGGCCTCCCCGTCCTGTAGCAGAGTTCTTCTATGGATATGCCCCTGCAATCCTTTATCAGCCCTGCGGTCTGCATCAAGGCGTTCAGATCCAGCGTATTTGTCCTGGAGGCATAGAATCCGGAAATCATTTCCATCAGGTCGTTCTTTCTTTTCAGCGAATACTTTCCGAGCCCGAGTTGCTCTCCAAGGCTTTCAAGATCGGTGACGGCTTCTGCCGTCCGGGTCTTTATGAGGGCGTTGCAGCCAGCGGAACGGATATCGTCCACGCGACCTGGGAGAGCAAATACTTCGCGTCCGTAACTGTCAGCCAGCCTGCATGTTATAAGTCCGCCTCCATGGGATTTCGATTCTATGAGCACAGTTGATCGCGCAAGGCCTGCAATGATGCGGTTGCGGCGGACAAATGTAAAGGCAGCCGGGCTGGTCTGTGGAGGATAGTCGGTTACAAGTGCACTTCCGGGTGAACCGGAGATTCTGGCTGCGAATTGTTTGTGCGACGACGGGTAAACATCGTCTATCCCGCATGGAAGGACAGCAATTGTGGGGAGCCCGCTTTCAAGGGCGGAAATGTGTGCCGTAATGTCCACTCCATACGCAAGCCCGCTCACGATCAACGGTTTTTCGGGGGCCTGTGAACATGCTTCAACGATTTTCGCCGTCCACTGCCTGCCGTATGGTGAGACATCCCTGGTGCCCACGATTGCGATTGCCGGTCGTGGTGCAAAGATTTCCTCCGGAGAGGATGAACTTCGGAAGTACAGACCGGCAGGACCGTCCGGGCACTCCCGAAGGAGGGAGGGGTAGGCGGGTTCCGTGCAGGCTATGTAGCGGCAAGCTGTTTTTTCAAGCCGGTCCAGTTCGGCTGCGGAAGCATCGAGTGCCTCCTGACTGATCATGCCTTTATAATTGCTGTGCGGCCCAAGGATTTCGTCAAGATCTCGTTTGCTTAGACGAAATATGGCTGAGGCAGAACCGAGTTTTTCTATCAATGCCGTTGCATATCGTGGCCGGTAGCCGAAGATGTGCCCGAGGGCACAGGCACAGACCCTTTCTTGACTGAAGTTTTCCATGTCTGCAATATATGCATAAAAAGAAAACCTGCGGGGGTAAAATCCGCAGGTAAAATCCAAAATTTATGTTTGCCTATAGCTAATCTATTATCAGTAAGGCATCTCCGTAAGGTCCGAAGCGGTAACCTTCCTTGAGCGCCACGTCATAGGCATTCATCACGTTGTTGTAGCCTCCGAAAGCCGCGACGCACATCAGCATGGTCGATTCCGGCCTGTGGAAATTGGACACGAATGCATCCGGAATGGAGAACGTGTATGGCGGGAAGATGAATTTGTTGGTCCAGATGTCGTTGGCCTTGACTTCGTTCGTTGTCGTGACATAGGTTTCCAGGGCCCTGGCCACCGTAACGCCTACTGCGAGAATCTTGTGACCGGACCTCTTGGTCGCATTGATCTTTGCTGCGGATTCTTCAGAGATGATCATTCGCTCCCCATCCATACGGTGCTTGGACAGATCCTCTACATCCACGCGGCGGAAATGCCCGATTCCCATGTGTACGGTTATGAATGTTTTGTCGATATCGCTGAGTATCATGCGGTTGAAAAGTTCCCTGCTGAAATGCAGTCCGGCGGCAGGAGCGGATACGGCACCTTCCTTGTCCGCGAATATCGTCTGGAAATTCTCGGCATCTTCCGGGGTGGGATTTTCTTTTACCCATTCCGGGACAGGAGTCTTCCCAAGCGCGAACAGGGCCTGTTTGAACTCCTCGTATGGCCCGTCATACAAAAAACGAAGGGTACGTCCGCGCGAGGTGGTGTTGTCTATGACTTCGGCCACCATGCTTTCATCTTCTCCGAAATAGAGTTTATTCCCGATACGGATCTTGCGGGCAGGTTCAACAATTACGTCCCAGAGTTTCTGCTCTTTGTTCAGTTCACGAAGCAGGAACACCATGATGTCGGCTCCTGTTTTCTCCTTTTTTCCAAGAAGTTTTGCCGGAAATACCTTGGTGTCGTTCAGCACGAACAGGTCGCCCTTTCCGAAGTAATCTATAATGTCCTTGAAAAGTCTGTGTTCGATGGAGCCGTCTTTACGATGAAGAACCATCAGCTTGCACTCATCCCTCCAGAGTACCGGTTCTGTAGCGATGCGGTCCTGTGGAAGGTCAAATTTGAATTGGGATAATTTCATTACTCTGCGATGATAATAACTTTTATTATACGGCTATTCATCGCAAAAAGTTTCAGGTGAACCTGATGTTCTATATTCGGGCTTCGCGGAATACCTCCAGAATTGAGGGGAAACTGTCGGCAAGGTAGGGGGGAAGGCTTGATTTTGCCACCCATGCTGCCTTGGTGATATCCTCTTCGCGCTGAGGCGTGAGGTTTACGGGATCGGTATAAAGCATGTCGAACCACCAGGTGTGCTTGAGATGCCAGATTCCATCACGAAGGTAGCAATGGTCGGTGATGCAGATCAGTTCGCGCAGTTCCAGTTTTTCCACTCCTGTTTCTTCCTGCACCTCTCGAAGAGCTGTGGTGCGAATGTCCTCTCCATCTTCCTGATGCCCTTTTGGCAGGTCCCAGAGGCCGTTTCGCTTAATCAGCAGGAAATCTCCCCGGCGGTTGCTCACAAGTCCTCCGGCGGCATTGACTTCCTTGAATTCCGCACACAGGCGGTGATATACCTTGTCGGTATTCTCCGCCGGAATGTAGATGCGGGAAAGTTCTTCGGTGGACTCGAACATAAGCACGAGCGTATGCATGTCGATTTTCTCGCCAAGATGGAACTCAACGGCGTTGGGGTCTGACAGGGCCTGGTCGCCAGGCTCGCAAATGATGATGCAGCGTTTCTCGAAGTATATCCTGTGCATGCAAAAATTGCTATATTTGTCGTAGAATGCAAATTTAGCAAAAATCCAGTTTATGAGTGCACAATTCCATAGCAAGCATGGTATAGTTTCCCGACCGGCGGCGGAACTGTACATGGGCTTCACCGATATGAGAAACTTTCTGGCAATGCTCCCCGAAGACAAGAAACAGGGGGTGACGGCCGATTTCGATACGATCAGAGCAAGCGTGCAGGGTTTTACTATAGGTGTGAAGGTTACCCGGCGGGAACCGTATTCCTATATTGAGCTTCAAGATGACGGCGCTCCCTTCAAATTTGTGGTCGAACTGCATTTCGATGCGTATGAAGATGCTTCGAAGACAGATTTCAGCATCAACGTCGATGCTGATCTGAACCTGATGATGAAGATGATGATAGGGAAGAAACTCCAGGAGGCGCTTGACAAAGTGGTTGATGGCCTGGTGGCCGTGTCCGAGGGCAGGCGTCCCGAAGGGATGCCGGAAGATTTCAAGTTCTGATGCAAGAATCCTCCACAGCCATACGCCTCAACCCCTTCAAGGGATGTGACGGACCGGAAGGCGTTCCTGTGCCGTGGAGCCCTTATGGGCGAATCCTGAAAGAACGCCCGAATTTTACTCTTGATCCTCTTTTTCATGCCGGCTGCTACTATGTTCAGGACAGCAGTGCGATGTTTGTCGGATATCTGTTCAGGAAACTGGTTTCACCTTTCAACGGAATAAAGGTGCTTGATCTGTGCGCCGCTCCGGGAGGAAAAACCACCGACATTGCAGCATCTCTTCGTGAAGTCGTGGGCGATGCGTTCGAACTTACCGCCAACGAGGTTATCCGCCACAGGGCGAACGTGCTTGCTGACAATGTCGGGGTTTGGGGTGACAGGTGCGTGACGGTTACAAGCGCCGATCCTGCGGTGATAGGCAGGGAAATGCCCGGATATTATGATGTTATCGTGGCCGATGTCCCATGCAGCGGAGAGGGTATGTTCCGTAAAGATCCGAGGGCCGCGAAAGAATGGAGCCCTGAACTCGTAAGCCTCTGT
Source organism: uncultured Bacteroidia bacterium (assembly GCA_902767465.1). Taxonomy (GTDB): domain Bacteria; phylum Bacteroidota; class Bacteroidia; order Bacteroidales; family UBA932; genus Cryptobacteroides. The sequence continues at coordinate 3,231 of CACXHM010000123.1, read as the reverse complement.
GCCTCGCGTCAGCGCCGCATCCTCGCAGATGTCTGGCCCGCGCTTCGGGAAGGCGGCCTGCTTATATACTCTACCTGCACCTACGAGCAGGCAGAAAATGACGATAACCTCCTCTGGGCGGCCGAAACCCTCGGAGGAGATATAATTCCTGCCGAAGATGAATTCGGGACTTATGGAGTTGAACTGACGGGATCCGGCAGCCTTCTGAAAGCAGGACGGGTTCCCGGCGAGGGGCAGTGGGCCGGAACTCTCAGGAAAACTTCATCCGTCGCGGGAAAGGCACGCAGCATCGCGGCTCTGCACCCGCTGGAGAGCAGAATTCAAGTTTTTGATGAATCGGTGCCACGTGTGGAACTGGATTTGCAGCAGGCTTTGCGGTATCTGCACAGGGACAGCCTTTTCCTGCCGGATGCTCCCTTGGGAATGTTGCTGGCATGTTACCGTTCTCATCCCCTCGGGTTGTTGAAAAATCTCGGCTCCAGGTGCAACAATCTGTACCCGAAGGGCCGGAGGATACTTATGGACGTATGAATAAGACGATACTCTCGATTCTGGTATTTGCCTGCGCAAGTGCTTTTGCCCAGGAACGGGGAGACTATCTCGACCGCTACAACCGCCTTGTGAAAAATGTTGGTGAAGCGGGAGTAGGGGTGGAATACCTTCTGGACAGGTGGGCGGAAGCATGGCCGGACGACTGCAATATGCTGGAAGCCCGGTATAGTTACTATCTCGCTAAATCGCGCAGCGAAACGGTCGAGAAAATGGATACCGACAGATATCTCGGCGAAAAACCCATGCTTTCCCTGAAAGATTCTTTGGGACGGAATGTCAATTATTTTATGGTACCCGTGTACAATGACTCCCTGTTCCGTATGAGCCAGCAGTGCATCGACCGTGCCATAGCGCTTGAACCGAATGCCATAGTGCATAGATTTCATAAGATTTCGGCTCTTGCAGCATACGAAAAAGACAGCCCCGACATGGCTTCCACCGCGCTGCTGGATCTGATTGACATGGATGCTGCAAGGCATCCAGAATGGGTTTTTAATGGAGAGCCCGTGTCGAGAGAAGATTTCAATGCTGCTGTACAGGAATACTGTATCGTCTTCTACAAGACCGGGAGCCAGGCCTCATACGAGTCTTTCCGCGTCATTTCGGAACGCATGCTCAAGCTTGAACCTCGGAACACTCTTTTCATGAATAACCTGGGAGCTTACTGGCAGGTGGCGAGGAAAGATGACAGAGCGGCATCAAAATATTATAAAAAGGTCCTCAAACTGAATCCCGATGATGCCACCGCAAAAACCAACATGGGAATTATCCGCAGAAACAAACAAAAGACAAATAAAAAATGAAAAAGATCTGTTATTTTATGGTTCCATTGATGATGCTGGCTGCATGCCAGAACAGGGGCACCGCTGAAAAGGTTCCTGCTATCGACTTGAGCACTCTCGATACGGCAGTATCTCCAGGCGTCGATTTTTATAAATATGCCACGCACGGATGGCAGGAACGCAACCCTCTGGGAGCAGAGTTCAGCCGCTTCGGCACTTTCGACCAGTTGCGCGAGAATAATATAACCCGTCTTAACGACCTGTTCGCTTCAATGGCCACAATGAAAACCAAACCCGGTTCCGTGGAGCAGAAAATAGTGGACCTCTACAAACAGGGGCTCGATTCCACCCGTCTGAATGCAGAGGGTGCTGCACCTCTGAAGCAATACATTGAACAGATCAATGCTATTTCTGACAAAAAAGAGTTTGCAACGGCACTCGGAAAAATGCACCTCGAAGGAGAGGGCGGTTTTTTCGGGGCATACGTCGAGGCTGACCTGATGGACAGCGCCAACCAGATTCTCTATATGGGACAGGGCGGCCTGGGTATAGGCGACAGGGATTATTACGTAAAACCTGAGAACTCTGCCATCCATGAGGGATACCGTGTCTTTCTTAAAAAGGTGCTCGAACTTGCCGGCGTGCAGAACCCGCAGGAGGTCGCCGACAACACCCTTGCGGTCGAGGACTATCTTGCAGAGCATTCATGGACCAGGGAGCAGGAGAGGGATATCCCCAAGCTTTACAACCCCATGTCCACCGAGCAGATCGTTGCTGCATATCCCGGTTTCGACTTTGCAGCAGCGTTCGAAGCTTCCGGTATTCCCGCTCAGGACAAAATCATTGTCGGTGAGCCTTCTTTCTTCAAGGCTTTCAGCGATTTGGTGGCCGAAAGCGATCTTCAGGTTCTGAAAGACTATCTGCTTGCACATCTGGTGAGCGGCGGATGCGGATCTCTGAGTGATGATTTCTATGCTGCCCAATTTGAGTTCTTCTCCCGCCAGATGGCTGGAATTCAGGAACATAAACCTCGCTGGAAGCGGGCTATGAGTGTCCCCAACGGCATCCTCGGAGAGGCCGTAGGCAAGATGTATGTTGAAAAATATTTCCCCGAGTCTTCCAAAAAGCAGATGCTGAAGCTCGTTAAGAACCTTCAGGTTGCGCTCGGAGAGCATATTGACAGCCTCGAATGGATGGGCGACAGCACCAAGGTCAGGGCTCACGAAAAACTGAACAACTTCACCGTCAAGATCGGCTATCCTGACAAGTGGAAAGATTACAGTACCCTGGAGGTAGATCCTGAAAAAAGCTATTATGAGAACCTGCGCGCTGCAAGCCGCTGGTATGTTGCAGATAACCTCTCCAAGCTTGGAAAGCCTACCGACAAGACCGAATGGGGCATGACTCCGCAGACGGTGAATGCATATTACAATCCCACCACAAACGAAATCTGCTTTCCTGCAGCCATTCTGCAGCCTCCGTTCTTCAATCCGGATGCCGACGATGCGGTCAATTACGGTGCAATCGGCGTGGTGATCGGTCATGAAATGAGCCATGGATTCGACGATCAGGGCCGTCTTTTTGACAAAGATGGCAATATGACCAACTGGTGGACTGCCGACGATGATGCCAAGTTCCGTGAAAAGGCGGAAAAGCTCGCCGCTCAGTTTGACGAGGTAGAGATACTTCCCGGAGTTCATGCAAACGGGCATTTTACACTCGGTGAGAACATTGGCGACCATGGCGGACTCAGCATTGCCTACACTGCCATGGAGAACGCTCTCAAGGGCAGTAACCCGGGCATTATCGACGGATTCACTCCGGCACAGCGTTTCTATATCGGATATGCCACTGTATGGGCACAAAATATCACCGATGAGGAAAAAGCCCGTTTGAC
>CACXHM010000122.1 GCA_902767465.1 uncultured Bacteroidia bacterium | reverse complement strand
TGCAGGATGAATTCCTCGCATTCACGAAGGCGCGCGACATAGTCGGCATCAAGGGACACCGTTCCGTGGGCGGTTTCCGCGCATCGGTCTATAATGCCTGCACCCAGGAAGACGTGGAGGCTCTCACAGCAGCAATGAAAGAATTTGAAGCTCTCAAGAAATGAAAGTACTGATCGCAACCCAGAAACCCTTTGCCGCCGTAGCGGTGGCGGGGATCAAGGATATCCTTGAAAAAGCCGGGCACGAGGTGGCCCTGCTGGAGAAGTATCCCGAGCAGTCCGACCTGGTGAAAGCCGTGGCAGATGCCGATGCGCTCATCATCCGTTCCGACAAGGTGACTGCCGAGGTGCTCGACGCTGCAAAGCAGCTGAAGATCGTGGTGCGTGCCGGCGCCGGATACGACAACGTGGACCTTGCGGCCGCTACTGCCCATGGAGTCGTGGTGATGAACACTCCCGGACAGAATTCCAACGCTGTGGCAGAACTCGCCATAGCCATGATGATCTTTATGGCCCGTACCCAGTTCACCCCTGCTACAGGCTCTGAAATACAAGGAAAAACCCTTGGTATCCAGGCTTTTGGCAATGTGGGGCGTTTGGTTGGTGCCAAAGCCGCAGCCCTCGGCATGAAGGTGAAGGCCCTCGACCCGTTCCTTTCCGATGAGCAGATACTTGCCGGAGGTGCAGAACCGGTGCATTCTCTCGACGAACTCTATTCCGGAAGCGATTACGTTTCCCTGCATATCCCCGCTCTCCCTTCCACCATCGGCAGCATCAATTACGACCTTGTAACGAAGATGCCCAAGGGTGCGACGCTGGTGAATACGGCCCGTAAGGAGGTTATCGACGAAGCCGGGCTGGAGAAGGCACTCGAAGAGCGTCCCGACCTCAAATATGTCACGGACGTGGCTCCCGACAATTACGCGGCCCTTCAGGAGAAGTTCGGACTCCGCGTATTCGCCACTCCCAAGAAAATGGGAGCGCAGACTGCCGAGGCCAATATCAACGCCGGTCTTGCTGCCGCGCGCCAGATAGTTGATTTCTTTGCCACAGGCAATACTAAATTTCAGGTTAACAAATAGACAGTGCCGATTTTGCCGGTAAGATGATAGCGATTATGGTAACGGTAAAACCTTTTGAGGCAATCAGGCCTCCAAAAAATCTGGTTACAGAGGTGGCTGCACCTCCGTACGACGTGCTGAACTCCGCCGAAGCCAAGGCGATGGCGGGGGAGAAGAGCCTTCTGCATATCACCAAGCCCGAGATCGATTTCGACCCCATAGCCGATGAGCATTCGCAGGCGGTCTATGACAAGGCGGTTGAAAACTTCCGACTCTGGAAAGAACGCGGCTGGCTGGTGCGTGATCCCAAACCGTGTTACTATGTGTATTCCCAGACCATGGCCGGACGCACCCAGTACGGGATAGTGCTCTGCGCCCATGCTGCCGATTACAAGAATGGCTTGATCAAAAAGCACGAACTCACGCGTAAGGATAAGGAAGATGACCGCATGGTGCACGTGCGTATCCAGAACGCCAACATCGAACCGGTGTTCTTCGCCTACAAGGACAATGCGGAAATCAATGCCATAGTCGAAAAGACCGTGACAGCCCCTTCCGAATACAGGTTTACCGATGAGAACGGCTTCGGCCACGAGCTATGGGTGATAGATGATGACGCCACCGTAGCACGTATAACCGGGCTTTTTACCACCGAAGTCGAGGCGTTCTATGTGGCTGACGGTCACCACCGTACTGCTGCGGCAGCCCGCGTGTGCGAGGAAAAGATGGCGGCCAATCCGCATCATACTGGAAAGGAGGAATACAATTTCTTCATGGCGGTGTGCTTCCCGGCAAGCCAACTTAAGATTATCGATTATAACCGCGTAGTTAAAGACTTGAACGGCCTGAGCCGAGAAGCCTTCCTCACTGCCCTTGAAAAGGATTTTACTGTCATTCCGGGCGAAGAGAATGAATCTCTCGCCCCCTCCGGCCTTCACAACTTCAGCATGTACCTCGGCGGCCTCTGGTATAGCCTTACCGCCAAACCGGGCCGATATGACGATTCCGATCCGATCGGAGTGCTGGACGTAACTATCCTCTCGAATCTGGTGCTCGACAAGATATTGGGTATCAAAGACCTGCGTACCGACAAACGGATTGATTTCGTTGGCGGAATCCGCGGTCTCGGAGAACTCGGGAGGCGGGTGGACAGCGGCGAGATGGCAGTCGCCTTCGCGCTGTACCCTGTGTCCATGAAACAGCTCACCGACATTGCCGATACCGGCAACATCATGCCACCAAAGACCACCTGGTTCGAACCCAAACTCCGTTCGGGTCTCACCATCCATTCTTTGGACTAAATCAACCATTATAATGAAGGACTACACTGCCGAGATACACAGCACGCTGAAGGAATTCTTCGGATACGACAACTTCAAGGGTGACCAGGAGCAGGTGATAAACCATCTGCTCAACGGGGGTGATGCCTTTGTGCTGATGCCCACCGGCGGAGGGAAATCCCTTTGCTATCAGCTTCCGGCTCTCGTAGCCGAAGGTACCGCGATTGTGATCTCTCCGTTGATAGCCTTGATGAAAAACCAGGTCGATGTGCTTCGCGGGTTTGTAAACGGCAATGAGAGCATTGCACATTTCCTGAATTCTTCTCTGAGCAAAGCGGAAATCGAAGATGTCCGCTCCGATCTCCTGTCCGGCAAGACCAAGATCCTCTACGTCGCACCGGAATCGCTGACTAAAGAGGAGAACGCGGCCATCTTGAAAGAAATAAAGATATCCTTCTACGCGGTTGATGAGGCTCACTGCATCTCTGAATGGGGCCATGATTTCCGTCCGGAGTACCGCAGGATTCGCTCGCTCGTGAACGAAATCGGCCGCAGGCCCATAATAGCCCTTACCGCAACAGCCACTCCCAAGGTGCAGAGCGACATCCTGAAGAACCTCGGCATACCGGATGCAGTCATTTTCAAGTCTTCCTTCAACCGCCCCAACCTATATTATGAGATACGCGGCAAGCAGGATGCGGAGAAGGACATAGTGCGTTTCATCCGCCAGAATGCAGGGAAGTCCGGCATAGTGTATTGCCTCAGTCGAAAGAAAGTAGAAGAAATGGCAGCCTTTCTGGACATCAATGGCATCAAGGCTCTTCCTTACCATGCCGGCCTGGATGCCAGGGTCCGTGCGGAGAACCAGGACAAGTTCCTGATGGAGGAGATAGATGTGATCGTGGCCACTATAGCGTTCGGGATGGGTATTGACAAGCCTGACGTACGATTCGTAATCCATTACGACATTCCCAAGAGCATCGAAAGCTACTATCAGGAAACCGGACGTGCCGGCCGTGACGGCAAAGAAGGTCTTTGCATAACGTACTATAGTTACAAAGACATACGGAAGCTGGAAAAGTTCATGCAGGGCAAACCTGTGGCGGAACAGGAAATCAGCCGCCAACTGCTGAACGAGGTGGTTGCATATGCCGAATCGGGGCAGTGCCGCAGACGCCTGCTGCTTGGATATTTCGGAGAAGAATACACTCAGGATAACTGCGGATGCTGCGACAACTGCCTGCATCCGAAACCCGTATTCGACGGACGTCACGACATGCAGCTGGTAATCGAGCTTGTGAAGAGCCTTCCCGAGCATTTTAAGGTCGAGCACATTGCCTGCATTCTCGCCGGTAAGGAAAACGCCCTCATCAAAAGCTATCGGCACGATGAATTGGAGTACTTCGGCAAGGGCAGTTCCCACGATGAACGCTACTGGATTACCGTCATTCACCAGGGAATAACCCTGCACCTGCTCGAAAAGGAGATAGAATCCTACGGGCTCATCTCGGTGACGAAGAGCGGACTCGATTTCCTTATTTCCCCCTGGAAACTGGACTTGGTGCAGGACGGAGTATTCTCGGACGGGCCGTCGGACGAAGAGGAGGATGAGGAGGCGGCTGCCGCCATAAATGCCATGCGGGGCGGTTCCGCTGGGGATGAGGCCCTTCTAAAGATGTTGAAAGACCTTCGCCGCGATGTTGCGAGGCGCCTGAAACTTCAACCTTGGATTATCTTCGGTGACCCCGCCCTTCAGGATATGGCCATCCTGTATCCCGTTACCATCGATGAACTGAAGAACTGTCAGGGCGTTGGAGAAGGAAAGGCCCGCAAGTTCGGTTCCGAGTTCGTCAAGATGATAGCCCGCTATGTCGAGGAGAACGATATAACCCGTCCCGACGACTTCGTGGTGAAATCGGCTCCCAACCGCAGTGCGAATAAGATTTTCATCATCCAGAGTATAGACCGCAGGATGGAACTGGAAGATATCGCATCCGCCCGCGGGATGGATATGGAGGAACTTACCGGGGAGATAGAGGGCATAGTATCGACCGGCACCAAACTCGATATCAATTATTATATTGAGGAAAATTTTGATGAGGACGACGTCGAGAATATATACGAATACTTCAGAAATGAGGCACAGTCTGATTCGGTCCAGGAGGCCATAGAAGCCCTTGGCGCCGATTACGACGAGTTGGAGATTCGTCTCGTGCGCATCAAGTTCATTTGTGAAATTGCATCATGATTCCAAAGGAGACGGTTGACCTCATCCTGGATACCGTCCGGATCGAGGACATAGTGGGAGATTTCGTGACGCTCAAGCGCCGCGGAGCCAACTACGTAGCCTGCTGCCCTTTTCATCAGGAAAAGACTCCGTCTTTCTATGTTTCTCCATCCAAGGGGATCTACAAATGTTTCGGTTGCGGGAAATCCGGCTCTGCAGTGGGTTTCCTCATGGACTATGAGCACAATTCCTACACCGAGGCTCTCCGCTACATTGCAAAGCGCTACAATATTGCAGTGGTGGAAGAGCAGGAAAGCGACGAAGAGACAGCCCGCCGTCAGCATAGCGAGAGCCTTCTGCTTGTGAGCGAATTTGCTCAGAAGTTTTTTGCATCTTCCTTGAAAGAAGGGGAGGGCCGCGACGTAGGCCTCGCCTATTTCCATAGCCGCCGTCTCGAAGATGAAACCATTGCAAAATTCGGTCTCGGATGGGCTCCGTCCGCAAAGTCTTCGCTGCTTGATGCAGCCCGCAAGGCCGGGTACAAGGATGAGTATCTGCTGGATGCAGGGCTTGCCGTGAAGCGTGAAGACGGCACCCTGGCCGACAAGTTTCGCGAAAGGGTGATGTTCCCCATCCACTCCGTGAGCGGAAGGGTGATAGCCTTCAGCGGAAGGACCCTGCGTGCCGACAATCCTGCAAAATATGTAAATTCCCCGGATACCGAGATCTACCGCAAGAGCAATATCCTGATGGGGATATGGTTCGCAAAACAGGAGATCTCCAGAAAAGACGAGTGCATCATAGTCGAGGGCAACATCGACCTGGTAATGTTGCATCAACTTGGCATAGCTAATGTCGTGGCGCCCTGTGGAACCGCCTTGACGGTGCAACAGGTGAGGCTTATACGCAAGTTTACACCTAACATCCTGCTTATGAATGACGGCGATTCTGCCGGCATTCATGCTTCGCTCAAAGATATCGATCTGATTTTGTATGAAGGCCTGAACGCCCGTGTGGTGCTCCTCCCGGATGGCGAGGATCCGGATTCTTTCTCCCGCGGCCGCAGCCTTGAAGAAGTTCAGGACTATATTTCGGGCCATGCCGAAGACTGGATGGAGTTTAAATGCCGATTGCTTCTGGGCGAGGCTGAGGGAGATCCTCTCAAGAAGGCGAACTTCGTAAACGATATAGCGGACACCATAGCACGCATTCCCGATGCGGTGAAACGCTCGGTATATGTGAATGCTGCCGCGGAGAAATTCGATGTGGCCCAGGATGTGATATTCGGAAGGGTTCGCACTACTCGCGAGCGCCTGCTCGAGGAAGAAAAGAGGGAACGTGAGCGTGAGGCACGGGGCATGTCTGCGTCCGGGGAGTCTCTTTCCCCTGCTTCGCAAGGAGATTCTGTGCGGGAGAATGCTCCTGCCGGAAGCACTTCGGATCGATATATCCCCGAAAACAGCATCCTTGCTGCGGTGGAGGGGGAGATACTTCAGTTCCTGCTCGGCTATGGATGCGAGCCTCTTGTGTTTCCTACGGATTCCCCCTATTATGAAGAAG
>CACXHM010000121.1 GCA_902767465.1 uncultured Bacteroidia bacterium | reverse complement strand
TTTTATCAATATATGAGTTCCTTTTTTTTCACAGTTTTGCAGCATCACCCACCGGGTTCTTCTGTTGGAGAACTTGCTATAGTTGGCGCTTTAACTGGATTAACTGTCTGGTTGATTTCTTATTTCATTGAAAAAAAAGACAAGAAAAGAGCCGCTGAAGATTCTCTGTTTATAGATAGAAAAACTATTGCAGAGAACAGCAGTGTCTCAATTATTAGTAATGAAGATTATGATACCCTCTATGAAACACTGATTGTTGAATGCAATCCATTAGAGTTTATGAATCCGTATGATGCGGAAAAGGTAAAGATTGCAAACGAAATCTATTCGCAATTATCTTCAAATGCTGATAATATCCCAAATCTTATTGAACTAAGAAATGATGCTATTAACAAACTGGGAATTAAACTGTCAGCAAAAACAATCTTTGATAAGCTATCATCAGCATTTAATCCTTCCCAGTTTATGGGGGAGAATTACGATGCAAAATACCTTGAAATTGCAAACGATGTATACAAACAGATACTGGCCAATGAAAATGATATAATAAAACTTGAAGGTATTGCGAAACAGTGCGGCGTTTTTAATGTTAATTATGTCCCACATCAGAGTTCTCCTTCTAGTTCAGAGAATACAGGCCTTCCTGTTGACAGTAAAGGTAGTAGTAGTGCACCCATTATTTTTATTTTTTTCGTTAGTTTTGTATCGTTTGCTTTACTAATAGCGATAGCGATCATCTTAGATAATGATTTATATAATAATTCTTCTGAACTGCAACAAGAATCCAAAGGCTTTGTTAGCAAAACCAACATTCACAAAGAAAGTAAGTACTCTCTATGTTTTGAGGCTGAACTAGTCAATAGTAACAACGCAACTATTTCCTGGGATGTCCCAGCCGGTTTTCATCTAATATCTGGTCCTGAACGCTCAATATTTAATTCTATTTCTATCAGTAATGGGAGTCGCGTTATAAAGGAGGTTGCATCCTTTAAGTATCTTCTCGAGGCACAATTTGATGCAGAATTCAGTTTCCCAATGGCTAAAATAGAATCTGGATATCAAAATATGTTTGTCCTGCCAACTATAACGGAGATTCCAAAGGGATTCACAGTAGTCAATTGATATCGTTATCATTTAACATATATAGTATAGCATTTAGTATAGCATTCCACTAGTGTCCGGATAAATTTCTCCGGACACTAGTGATATAACAACACAAATGAATAATATCACCAAACATATTGCTTGTGCGATATCTTTAATTCACATCTGCGCAGACTGTTTTGCATATGCTGGGCCCTTTGGCGAACCGCTTGACTGGGAGTGTTCCACAGAGGCTCTTCTCGCTGTTTATTGTGCTGTTTTGCCGGTAGTGGCAATCGTCTCAGCATTATATTATAGAAGCAGGAAATCCTTGACTACAGCTGGTTCATACATCCAAGGCTTTTGAGAGATTCACAAGAAAACCAATGAATTCTGGTCTTAATCATGATTAAACACAAAATAACCATTATTTGGTATTGTTTTTTAAAAGGGTACGCAGTACCTTTGGCTCGAAAAAAAAATAATTTAAATTTTTGCTCTATGACAAAGATCAGATTTATGGCTGCACTCGCCGTTACTGCGGCGCTGCTCGCTTCTTGCTCAAAAAACAAGGATCCCAAGGATGTGAAAATCGTAGGAGACATCGCCCTTACCGGTGAATTTACCGCATATTTACACAGCAACGGATGGCTGGAAAGCGACGTAATCGGAGTCTTCGTGGAGTCCGACGGTTTTCCCCAGGAGAATCTTGAATACAAACCATCTGAGGTTTTACAGATGGTTGAGTCCCCATATGTGCCAGGAGTTTTCATTCCCGGAGATCCGGTAGGTAATGTGAGCCTTACTCCAGTAGGAACTGCAGCAGGTTTCAAAGCCGGAGAACATAAAATATATGCTTATCTCCCTTATGCGGAAGGGAACACTGACTACACCGCGATTCCCCTGCCCGACCTTTCCGTTCAGAATCCTGTTCCCGACCAGTATTCTCCCGATGCAAAGTATAATTTTGCATACGCCGCGATAGAGCCCTTCAGCGAGTACAGCGCAGCTGCCAAGGACTTTGGCAATTTCAAGTCCGCTTTTGTTCAGATGTCTGTTCCTTCTCCCGAATTCCCCGCTGGTGTTGCAGGAAAGAAACTCACCAAAGTGGTTGTTTCCGCCGACAAGGATATTGCCGTAAAGAAAGCCAACATCAATATCGCTACCGGTGAGATTAAAGGAGAACTCACAAAGAGTGTGGAATATGTGTTTACAGGAGAGGGTTCCGAACTTCAAAAGGGCTACTTTGGAGTAACCGCTCCCACCCTGTACCTTGTTTTGTGCATTGATGAAGAAGCCGCTCTCGAGACTACCTTCACTTTCAAATATGTGGTTGACGGTACCGAATACACCTGCAGCGGCAAGCCTGTTGGAAAAGAAAGTCCGATGTACATGGAAGGCAACATCAATATGTACGGAAGTCTTGAATTCGCTGGTGGCGAATAGTCGTTAAGTATCAATAAAATAATATAATAGCGACGGTCCAGGCAAAGGGCCGCCGCTTTTCCACAAAAAAAATGTCCATAGTCACAGTAGAACACCTGTCGCACAGATATGCCCTGCAATGGGCTGTGAGCGACGTCTCTTTTAGTATAGAAGAATGCGGAGTCACCGGGCTTCTTGGTTCCAATGGAGCCGGGAAATCCACTATTATGAACGTAATCTGCGGATCACTGTCGCCTACGGCAGGCAAGGTGACCATAGGAGGGCATGACATTGCCTCCGACCCGGTGGCGGCTAAGGCCTGCATCGGTTTCCTGCCGCAACGGCCTCCGCTTTATGGCGATCTGACTGTGAGTGAATACCTCGTGTTTGCCGCAAGGTTGCGCGACATGAAGGAAAAGGACATTCCGGAAGCTCTGGAGTCGGTGCTTCGCCGCTGCGGACTTACCGACTATGCCAAGCGTCTCATACGCAACCTGTCCGGAGGATACCAACAGAGAGTAGGCATTGCTCAGGCAATAATTCACAATCCATCGCTGGTTGTAATGGACGAACCCACCAACGGACTGGATCCCAACCAGATAATGGAGGTACGCAAACTCATTACAGACATTTCCAGAGATCGTGCCGTTCTGATTTCAACGCACATCCTTTCGGAGGTACAGGCCCTGTGCAACCGGATAATGATGATCGAACACGGCTCGCTGGTGTTCAACGGCACTATGGACGAGTTTGATTCTTCCGTGCGCCCGGACAGTTTTGTCATTTCTCTCGAAAGGGCTCCGCTGGAAGAAGAAATGATGAAAGTTCCGGGAGTGGTGAGGGTAGAAACCCTTTCGGAATATGGAGACCGCTTCCGTGTCTTTTATGACGGCGACCGTGAAACCCTGACCAGAATGTCGGCAGCCGCGGTGGAAGGAGGTTGGGGGCTCTACGGTTTGGGGGTTGAGAAAACTTCCATGAACGACATTTTCGCCCATCTTGCTGCAACGGGAAAGAGGTAATGAAAAAGATACTGTCAATAGCAAGAACTGAGATCCGCATCCTGTTTACCACCCCGGTGGCCTGGATAATGCTCATTTTTTTTGCCGTGTTTTGCTACATCGTATTCACGGACACACTCGGAGCCTATGCTGCAGCGCAGGAGAATGCTGCAGGTGCGGGTCATCTCAGTTTTATAACTGAAGGGCTGTTCTCTTCCAGCAGCACCGGACTTCTGAACAAGGTTAAGGGATACCTGTTCTTCTTTATCCCGCTCGTGAGCATGGGAATGTTTCCGAAAGATGCCTCCGGAGGTGCTGCGGCGCTTCTCGGATCTTCTCCCGTGAAACCGGTGGAAATCGTGCTTGGTAAATATCTGGCGCTGGTTGTTTACTGCCTTTCCCTCATGGCTGTAGTCGGGATTTCTGTCGTCATCGGCTGTGCACTCATAGACAATCCAGGCATTCCGCTGGTGCTCGGCGGTCTGCTGGGGCTCTTTCTTCTCTGCTGCAGTTATGCCGCGGTAGGTCTGTTCATGTCGTCGCTGACTTCCTATCAGGTGGTCTCCGCGCTCAGCACATTCGCCGTTCTTTCCGCCCTTAATTACATAGGCTCGGTAGGACAGGATATAGTATGGATGCGGAGGGTGACCTGGCAACTGTGTATGAGCGGCCGCGTGAACGAGTTCGTATCCGGCCTTATATGCAGCGAGGATGTAATTTATTTTCTGGCTGTTACGGCTTTCTTTATTTATCTCACAGTGCTGCGGGCCGGGAGAATGACCACCCGGGGAAAATTTTGGAAGACATGCGCTGCCATCGCTCTTCTGGTTACCGTGGTAACGCTTTCCTCCGTACCCCGGCTGATGTTCTTCAAGGATACCACGGCCACCGGAAAACGTTCTATCACAGTTCCCAGCCAGGAGATAATGCAAAAGGTTAAGGGGCCCGTTGTCATGACTTCTTATGTGAACCTGCTGGACGACGCTAATCTCTATCTCGGTCTTCCGGGACGCTTCAACGACGACAGGGCCTATCTCAAAAATTACCTGCGTTTCAAGCCGGACATCAAGTTAAAGTATGTGTATTACCGTGCCGATGCCGGCAGCCCCACGCTTGAAAAGCGTTTCCCGGGCAAGCCTTTGGATGAAAAGGCCGTCCTGCTTGCAGATGCCTATGACGTAGATATACGCAAATTCCCTCCTGTGGAGACTCTTCCGGAAGCGGATTTGCTCAAAAAGGAAGGATACCGCCTCGTGCGAAGGATTACCCTTGCCGATGGTTCGTCCACCTGGCTTCGTGTATTTGATGACATGCAGAAACTTCCCGAGGAAAAAGAAATTTCGGCTGCATTCAAGCGACTTGTGGACTCTCCGGTAAAAGTTGGATTCTGTACCGGGCACGGTGAGAGGAGCATTGCCTCCATGTCCGACAAGTCCTACGGTATTTTTGCAACCTGGCCATGGTTCCGGCATTCGCTTGTAAATAACGGTTTCGATCCGGTAAGCATTGATCTTTCCAAAGGCATCGCCGACGACGTAACGGTGCTTGTAATTGCAGACCCTGCCACCCCTTTCAGCGATGAGGAACTGCAGCGTGTACAGTCCTTCATCAACAAAGGAGGGAACCTCCTGCTATGCGCAGATGCATCCCACCGCGGAGTTGCCGACCCGGTTGCAAAACTGATAGGCGCACGGATCGGAAGCGACATCCTTGCAAACGGAAGCACGGACGGTTCTTCCCAGGACCAGATTCACGCTTCTTTCACAAAGGAATCCCTCGGGCTCGTTCCTTCGCTGGAAGAATATGCGCAAGAGGGTTTCACGGTGTCGATGCCAGGCTGCGTCGAGGTTAGTGCGGAATCTGCAGATTTTACTGCAACGCCTCTCCTTATGAGCGGAAACGATGTCTTTCCTGTGGCCGGAAACCCGGACTTTGAGGCCGGAACCGTTGTTCCTGCAGCCGGAGTCCATACAGGGGAAAGATGCACAGGCTTGTGCCTGAGTCGGGAGATAGGCGGGAATATTCAAACCGCCATAGTGCTTGGCGATGCCGACCTCTTCTCCAACAACGAGCTGCAGACCGAGCATTACGGAAGACAGGCGGCCAACTTCGGCTTTTTATACGAAGCTTTCCGGCTTCTCAGCGCAGGAGAATTCCCCGTTGAGACACCAAGGATGGACTCTACGGATAATTATCTTGCAATATCTCCACACGGAGTACTTGTGCTCAAGTGGCTGCTCATAGGCCTGCTGCCACTGCTCATGCTGCTCGCGATGCTGAGCATAACCTTTATCAGAAAAACCAGATAGCCATGAGGAAGATACGTACAATAATGAACAATGAGCTCAAGTTGCTCTTCTGCTCTCCAATAGCGTGGCTGCTTCTGATTATTCTGTTTGTGCAGACCGGCATCTCGTATTCCGGAGCGCTGCTCGCCATAATTCGCAGCAAAATACTTGCATACGGCATGGAGAACATGTCAGCAGTGCTGTTCAGCAACGAGTGGACCGGGGTCCTGGTATCCTTGCAGTCTTACCTGTATCTTTATGTTCCCCTGCTCACCATGGGGCTTGTGAGCCGGGACCGGCAGAACGGAACTTCAAGGCTCTTTGAGTCTTCACCGGTCACCCCGACGCAGACGGTTTGCGGAAAATTCTGCGCCATGGCCGTTTTCGGCCTGGCCTTCCTTTCCGAAGCACTCATCTACACAGCAATATCATGGCCGCTCGTAGAGAATTTCGACATATTGGCGGTGTGCACGGGAATCCTTGGCATTTATCTGCTTTATCTGGCATATTCGGCCATCGGCCTGTATATGTCATCCCTGACATCATACCCTATCGTCGCCGCAGTAGGCACTCTGGCAGCTCTTTTTGCAATGAACCTGATTCCCCGCTTCGGGCAGGACGTCCCCATAATGCGGGATATCGCTTACTGGATAGGTATTTCCGGCAGGGCAGACAGTTTCATCGCCGGCATGATCTGCAGTGAGGACCTGGCCTACTATATAGGCATAACGATCTTCTTCCTTGCACTCTGCGTGTTCAGGCTTGATGCTCTTCGCACCCATCCCGGATTCGGGAAGTCTTTGCTGCGCTACGGCATCTCCTGCCTGCTGCTCTTCTCCCTCGCCTTTGCGAGTTCGCGCCCCGCTCTCAAAGTGTATGCCGATGCCACACAGGTGAAATCCAATACGCTTACTGTCCAGAGTCAGGACGTGGTCGCCCGTCTGGACGGCCCGCTGGAAATAACCACTTATGTAAATATTCTGGGCAAAGACGCCTATTACGGCTATCCGCGAAACTATCTTAATGACGTCTCGCGTTTCAGCCGTTACACCAGGTTCAAGCCGGACATAGATTTTAAGTATGTGTATTATTATCATGATACACCCGACTCAAAAATAGCTTCGCGCCCGAAATACCGGGGCATGACAACGGATCAAATCGCCCGTTCTGTAATGAAAACAGAAAGGCTCAGAGAAAAAATATTCATAGACAGCACTGCATTGCGTTCGCTTGATTCCAGGCTGGACCTTGCCTCGGAGGGTTATAATTTCTTCCGGGTCATACGATATGGTGGAAGGGAGGCGCGACTGAGGATGTATGACGACATGGACAAACACCCTGCCGAGACC
>CACXHM010000120.1 GCA_902767465.1 uncultured Bacteroidia bacterium | reverse complement strand
GGCTGGCTGCGGTCGAAGGGAGGAGTGGCTATACGCACATTGAGTTTGATGATGTACTTCTCCGCAGGATAGGAAGCCATCGAGTAGGCGCGGACGGTAGGAGTGGTAATCTTGGCTTTGATGCCGAAGAATCCGTATTTCTCCCAGTCACCACGATATTCGGGATCCACATCGATATCTTTGAAGTCGATATCGTATTCGGGGATATCGATCTGGATATACTCTCCAGATTTGAACTCAAGATGCTCTCCTTCAGGAAGTTTTACGGTGAACTCCTTGATGAAGGTTGCGACGTTCTTGTTGGAGATAACCTCGCATTCGAGTTTCTTGACGCTCAGGGTGGAGTCGGGAACGGCAATCTTGAGGTCGTTTTTAACTTTTACCTGGCAGCCGAGGCGCATGCCGTCCTTGATCTGCTTGCGGTTGAAGAATCCTTTTTCCGTAGGCAGGATCTCTCCGCCGCCCTCAAGCACCTGCACCTTGCATTGGCCGCAGTTGGCCTTTCCGCCGCATGCGGAGGGGAGGAAAATCTTATGGTCGGCGAGGGTGTGCATCACGTCACCGCCGAGGGCTACGTCCAGCACTTTCTTGCCGTTGTTGATGTCTATCTTAACCGTTCCGGACGGGGTGAGCTTTGCCTTGATTACGAGCAGCAGCGCCACAAGCAGCAGCGTAACGATCACTATTACAAGGACTGCGGAAATAATGGTTGATGTCATATTCTTTCCTCCTTATTACAATGATATGCCCATGAAGGCCATGAAAGCCATGCCCATCAGGCCGACGGTTATGAAAGTGATGCCAAGACCCTTGAGTGCCGGGGGAACATTGCTGTAACCCATCTTTTCGCGGATTGCTGCAAGTGCAACTATGGCAAGGAACCAGCCGCAGCCGGAACCGAGTGCATACACTGCTGATTCTCCGACGTTTGCGAACTCTTTCTGCTGCATGAACAGGGCCCCTCCGAGGATGGCGCAGTTTACCGCGATCAGCGGCAGGAAGATACCCAGCGCGTTGTAGAGTGACGGGGCGAAGCGCTCCACCACCATTTCCACTATCTGCACTATTGCTGCGATGACGGCAATGAAGATGATGACGCTGAGGAAGCTCAGGTCAACCCCTTCCACGAGGGCATTGGGTCCGAGGACGTATTTGTTGAGAAGATAGTTGATGGGAACGGTTACGAGCAGCACGAAAATGACTGCCAGTCCGAGTCCCGATGCGGTCTTCACATTTTTCGATACTGCCAGGTATGAGCACATACCCAGGAAGTATGCGAAAATCATGTTGTCGACGAAGATCGATTTTACGAACAAACTGATGTATTCCATAATCCTTTGCCGTTATTTCTCCTGAAGGTCTTTCTGGATGCTGCGCTGAGCCCATACAATGCATCCGAGGAGGATGAGGGCGAATGGAGGCAGGATCACCAGATTGTTTGTAACATATCCTGCGGGCATTACCTGCAGGCCGAAGAGAGTGCCGCTTCCGAGTAGTTCGCGGAAGAAGGCTACTATGAGCAGAATCATGCCGTATCCCGCGCCGTTTGCAATACCGTCAAGCATGGAGGGAATGGGCTTGTTTCCAAGCGCGAAGGCCTCGATGCGTCCCATGACGATGCAGTTGGTGATGATAAGGCTGATGTAAACCGAAAGCTGCTTGTCGATGGGATAGGTGGCTTCGAAACTCTTCAGGATCTGGTCCACCAGGATTACCATCATAGCAACAACCACGAGTTGTACGATTATACGCACACGGCCCGGGATGGTGTTGCGAAGCATTGAAAGCACCAGGCTTGAAATGCCGCATACTGCCATTACGGAAAGAGCCATCACCAGAGCACCCTTGAGCGTTACGGTAACGGCAAGAGAGGAGCATATGCCGAGTACCAGGACGGTAATCGGATTGCTTTTGAAAATGGGATCTAGAATTGTATCTTTCAGTTTCATGGCTATTCCTCCTCTGCTGTTTGGGTTTCTACACTTGACTCGGAGACGGCCTGCGCTTCAAAGTATGCAGCGTATGCTCCAAGCCATGCATTGATTGCCGCGTCAAGGCCCTGGGACGTCATTGTAGCGCCTGTGATGGCGTCTATTTTGTTGTCCTGCACACTCTTGCCGTCAACCTTTGGTGCGCCGCCCTTAACAATTTCAAAAACGGGAGACTCTCCAAATGCAGCCTTTTCACCTATGAATTCCGCCTGGAAGTCAGGGTCGTCTTTGATTTTGGCGCCGAGACCTGCAGTTTCGGATTCGTGGTCGAAATAAGCCCCGCGAATGGTGCATCCGTCGGCTTCAAAAGCGATATATCCCCATATAGGGCCCCAGAGTCCGGCTCCATACACCGGAACGACGGTGATGCCGTTCTTGAACTTGAAAACGGGGAGTGTTACGCTTTTTCCTCCTTTTACATTGTAGTTCTGAGCCTTCAGGCGGCTGGGAGAATAAACTTCCTTGCCTGCAAGGTCGAGATCTGCCACCTTGGCGCCTGTTGCATCCACGGTGAAAGCCTCGGCAATCTGCTCTCCGTACGTTTCAAGTACTGCGGCATTGCCCATTGCCTGAAACTCGGCCTTCGTGCCGAAGCCTGCTGCCGTCAGCATCTGGCTGATGGTATCGGCTTTCTCATTGGCTTCCTGCCTGTCTTTGAGGCTCTGGCTTACGAAGGCAAGCACGGCCGCCACGATCACCACTATGATGGTCGTGTAGATCACAGTATATAAATTATTGTTTGTGTTCATGGCCTTATGCTTTTTTAAGTGCTGTAGTAACCACGCAGTGGTCGATCAGAGGTGCGAAGGTATTGCCAAGCAGGATCGCGAGCATCATGCCTTCGGCATATCCGGGGTTGAAGAGGCGTACCGTTACGCATAGCGCACCCACGAGGAAGCCGTAGATCCACTTGCCGCACTCGGTCTGTGCCGAAGTGACGGGGTCGGTCGCCATGAAGACGGTACCGAAAGCGAATCCTCCGATGATCAGGTGCTCCCAGCAGGGGATGCCTGTTCCGCATAGGTTTGCGATGCCTCCCACGAAGAGCGCTCCGATGACGGAGGAGAGCATGATCTTCCAGCTGGCTACACCGGTCCACAGAAGGATGGCTGCTCCGAGCAGGATTGCAATCACGGACGTCTCACCCACCGATCCGGGGATGGTGCCGATGATATAATCCCAAATGCCGGTGCCGTACTGGGCGGCAGCTCCGTCAAGGGCGAGGGGAGTGGCTCCGGTGAAGGAGTCCACCAGTTTCTCACCTGACTTGAGGCTGATCCAGCATTCCGATCCGGACATTGCTGAAGGATAGGAGAAAAACAGGAATGCCCTTGTTACGAGAGCGGGGTTCCAGATGTTCATTCCGGTGCCTCCGAAGACCTCTTTCACGAAGATGACCGAGAAAGCGACTGCGATGGCAAGCATCCAGAGCGGAACGGTTACCGGAACGATAAGCGGGATGAGCATACCGGTCATGAGGTAGCCTTCGTTCACTTCTTCGCCTCTCAGACCGGAGGAGAAGAACTCGATGAACAGGCCGACGCCGTATGCTACAACATACAGGGGAAGAACCCGCAGGAATCCGTACCAGAAATTGGCAAGGATCTGCAGACGTCCGTCACCGATGGCGAGGGAATGCTGATAACCCACATTCCACATGCCGAAGATGGCGGCGGGTATTACGGAAATGACGGCGATGATCATGATTCGTTTCAGATCGATCGCGTCGCGCACATGTGCTCCCTTCAGGGTCACTGTGCCGGGGACTCTCAGGAAAGTCTCGAAAGCGTCCACTGTTGCGTGCCAGAACTTCTTCATAATCTTATGCCATTTCCTTGAGCATCAGGTCGATACCCTTTGCAATAATATCCTGGATGTAATTCTTGGAAGGATCTATATACTCGCACAAAGCCAGATCCTCGGGCAAAACCCGGTAAATGCCGAACTTCTCCATCTTGTCGATGTCGCCTTCGATGCAGGCCTTGATCAGATAGACGGGGAAGATATTCATGGGAAGTACCTTGGAGTAATATGCGTCGTTCATAACGAATGCACGGGGACCGCCGTGGAGGTTGGTATCCATGGCATATTTCTTCCAGGGGGTAAGCCATGAGAAGTATGAATGGTCGGCGCTGAACTGGCTGAAACGTACGGGCTTGGCCCATCCGAACCATTCCTTTTCGGTGCCTTCGCGGATGATGGTGACGGTGTCATCGAAGAATCCCAGATAGCCGTCTTCGCCCACGCTCCGTCCGGTGAGAATGTCGCCGCTTACTATGCGAAGCCCTTCGGCATGTCCGCCATAGTAGGCTGCAAGGGTCTTCATGGGTGCTCCGGGGAGAGTTTCGACATATGAAGGTTCGATGGCAGCAGGTCCCGCGACGGCAACCTTGCGCCTCACGTCATAGATTCCTTTCAGGAGATACTTTCCTATGGCAGCGAGGGCATGGAGCGAAAGGGTCCATACGGTGTCTCCCTTGTGGATGGGGGAGACGGCATCAATCTGTACGCCTACGTTGCCGGCAGGATGCCTGCCTTCGAAAACATGTACCTGTGCACCGGCTATTTTGCAGAATGCCGAACCGGCTGTGGTGCCGATGTGAACGGGTGCAATCTTGCCGAGCGCCTCCACGGCTGCCTGAATCTCACCCAGCCTGCCGCTCATTGTGAAAGCGGTGTCGGCGGCGAGTGGCGCCGAATTGAAAGTGGATACAAAAATAGCCTTAGGGTAGATCGCAGGATCGGCGATGATGCCATAAGGCCTCTGGATAATCAGCGGCCATAATCCTCCGCTGAGAAGGGCTTTCTTTACCTCATCTGCATTTCCGCAGGCAGGCTCTCCCTTTAAGTATTCCTGCTTGTCGTCTGCGTTGATGGTTACAGCAAGAAGTTTGCGTTTTTCGCCGCGGACAATTTCTTTCACCGTTCCGCTTACCGGAGATACCAGCAGTATTTCCGGATTCTTCTTGTCGGCCATTACCGGTGAGCCCGCGAGGACCTTGTCGCCTTCCGCAACGAGCAGGCGGGCGGAGAATCCTTTGAGCTGTACCGGTTCAACGGCAACGATGTCGGGAGAGACCGTCTTGGAGAGTTGAAGTTCGGCAGCCCCCTCTACGGGAATGTCGAGCCCTTTTTTCAAAACGATGTTCTTGGACATTGGATATTTGTAATAAAAAACGTGCTTTATCTGATTCCACTTTTGCGGGGGTTTTACCTCGGCAAAAACCACGCTCTGTAAAATCGTGCGAAGATAGCCATTTTTTACCGATTTCCGTTAATGTTTTAAGAAAAACCTGAAGACGTGGTGAGAAATTCCGGCTCTGGTGTAAATGTGTATGTGTTCAGGCCTTTTTAAACACGGGAGAGTGACTGCAGGTCCGAAGTTGCTCAGGAAAAGACACAATTCTATGAACCTTTCTCTTTTCACGACTGCAAACATTTTTTTCGATGCAGGAATGGAAGATTGTTTGAAACGGCTGACTTTTTTTGTAATTTCGTGCCGTTATGATGGAAATGAAGGAAAGAACGGAAGCGATTCTTGCCGGGCCTGAATCCCCGGCTTTTCTGCATTTGATAGTCGTTCGATTTAAGTAAGTCTATAGAAAAGATGGGAATGGAGGATGTAGTAAACTATCGATATGCCATAGTAAAAGGGACAGAAAGAGTGATTGATATCAATGAGGTTGATGATAATAATCGCCATGAGCATAGTTATTATTGTCCTTATTGCAAATGCGAAATGTCTGCTGTTCTGCCTAGTGAGAGGGCACGTCATTTTAGACACAAAGTAGAGCCTGCACCGAATGTATGCTCATATGATAATGCTTTACATTCTCTCGCAGTGAGGACCTTTTGTGAAGAGTATACAAATTGTTTGAATAATGGAACGCCATTTATCCTTTCTGTAAACCTTCCAATCAAATGCAATAATGCTTGTGTTCTTAAGAGTAATGTAGATTGTCCGGAGCATTATGTTCCTAATGATATCGATCTGACGCGTTTTTTTAAAAAAGTAAAGAAGGAAGAGCCGGTATTGGTCAATGATTCTAATGGCTCACATATAAGGCGTCCCGATATTCTGCTTGAGACAGGAACAGGGACGCAGCTTTGGGTCGAAATATGGGTTAATCATACCGATGCGGAAAAGAAAAAAGAGAGCTCAGTATTGGAGATTCATATACGGAATGAGGATGATTTGACTCAGATTAGAGAACACAAAGTTGTAGAGTCTGCGATTGGTGAGAACGATGTTACTGTTTCAAATAAAGGAGTATTTCGGAGGTTGGGTTGTAGAGCCAAAAGAAAAGATAATCAACTATTCCCTTGTGAGTCTTTTTTTGTATGTGATTATGATCTTACTACACGCGAAACCAGTTTTCAAAGATCAATGGTGATTGGTGATGTCCATGTTGGGCATTATAAACTTGTATTGAGGCTGAACTGGAATAAATCATATTCAGATGCAGATGATGGAGAGTCAAAGCATAGGTTTGATGAGTATAATCTACAATATGTTTGTAGAAAGCGCGCCTTATTTTACGCTGAGAATGGCTTTGCATTAAATGATGATGAAGATTTTGCTTCTTTAATTGAATATGAACAGATTAAAGCAATTCAGAGTAAGAATGATAATCTGAATACGTATAATACGCAAAAATCAGATTCAAATCCGCAGCCAACTCTAGATTTTGACTGTATTTCGGGTGCGCAAGAGCCCGTGGTTGAAGATGCGCATGTAAAAAAAATACTATCAGAATTGAATGGAGCGCAAAAGAGTGCCGTCACAACGATAGACACGCCTGTGTTAATAGTCGCAGGCGCCGGGTCTGGTAAAACAAAAGTTCTTACAAGCAGAGTGGCATATCTGTTGTCCAGGGGGGTCCCTTCTCCTCGAATCTTGGCTCTAACTTTTACAAAAAAAGCTGCTGAAGAGATGAAGGAAAGGATTGCATTGATGGTGGGCCGCAGGAATGCGCGAGGCGTTGTGATGGGGACTTTCCATTCAGTGTTCATTCGGTTCCTAAGAGAATTTGCAGATTCGGATTGTTTAAAGTATCCTGAGAATTTTACAGTATACGATCGCTCTGATTCTGAGAGTGCGATCAAGGCTTGTGTAAAAGAATTGAATTTGGATGAGAAAACATATAAACCTCGCGAAGTTCTTTCTCGTATTTCTTTTGCAAAGAACGGTCGTATAGATCCAAAAGATTATAAGGCGAATAAAGAGTTCGTTCAACACGACATTCATGCTAAAAAACCTGAGATTTG
>CACXHM010000119.1 GCA_902767465.1 uncultured Bacteroidia bacterium | reverse complement strand
CTCCCGCATAATCACCTGCCACATCGGCAACGGTTCATCGATTTCTGCCATAAAGGACGGAAAATGCATTGACACCTCCATGGGATTCACCCCCCTGGAAGGCATGATCATGGGCACACGCTGCGGAAACGTGGACTGCAACGTCATTCCCTACATCATGAAGAAAAAGGGCCTGAGTCCCGATGAGATGACCACCATAATGAATAAGAAGAGCGGCCTGATCGGACTTGGCGGAGCAAGTTCCGACATGAGAGAGACCGAACAGGCGGCGGCAGCAGGCAGCGAGAGAGCGAAACTCGCCATCAACAAGCTTACCTACGACATAGTAAAACTTATCGGATCCTACAGCATGGTGCTGGGCGGAGTAGACCTGATCGTGTTCACGGCCGGCATCGGCGAACACAACCACATGGTGCGCCGTCGCGTCTGCGACAAACTAGGCCTGCTTGGCGTAAAACTGGATTATGCCGCGAACGAAAAGGCCTTCGGCGAAGAGGCACTCATCAGTGCCCCGGATTCAAAAGTAAAGGTCGCTCTCATCCCTACCGAAGAAGAGCTTATGATAGCCCTCGATACAATGAATATAGTTTCCAAATAATATGACACTTCTCGAACAAATTATTTCACGCGCCAAATCCAACAAGCAGCGCATCGTGCTGCCCGAGTCGCTGGAAGAGCGCACCATCACCGCCGCCGACAGGGCCCTTGCTGACGGCCTTGCAGACATCATCCTTATCGGCAATCCCGAAGCAATCCTTGCACTCGCTGGCAAACTCGGCCTGAAGAACATAGGCAAGGCTACGATCATCGACCCTGCCACCAGCCCTAAAACCGCAGAGTACGCCAATCTTTTATATGAGCTTCGCAAAAACAAGGGCATGACCCCCGAACTTGCACAGAAAACAGTGCTCGATCCCCTTTATTTCGGTTGCCTCATCATCAAGAGCGGCGATGCCGACGGACAGATCAGCGGCGCCCTTTCCACCACCGGCGAAACGCTGCGCCCCGCCCTTCAGATCATCAAGTGCGCCCCCGGCATCACCTGCGTTAGCGGAGCCATGCTGATGATCACCCAGGCCCCCGAATTCGGCGAGAACGGAGTGCTCGTCATGGGAGATGTCGCTGTCACCCCCGCTCCCGACGCCGGCCAGCTGGCACAGATAGCTGTCTGCACCGCCCGCACCGCGAAGAGTGTGGCAGGATTTGAAGATCCGCGCGTAGCCATGCTCTCGTTCTCAACCAAAGGCTCCGCAAAGCATGAGGTGGTAGATAAGGTGGTAGAAGCAACCGCCCTCGCAAAACAACTCGATCCCGCACTCAAGATCGACGGAGAACTGCAGGCTGATGCAGCCCTCGTACCTTCGGTGGGCAAGAAGAAAGCTCCAGGTTCCGAGATTGCAGGCAGCGCCAACGTGCTCGTGGTTCCCAACCTCGAAGTCGGCAATATCGCCTACAAACTTGTACAGCGCCTCGGACACGCCGAAGCCATCGGCCCCATTCTCCAGGGAATCGCAAAACCTGTAAACGACCTCAGCCGCGGCTGCAGCGTGGATGACATCTACAATATGGTTGCCATCACCGCCTGCCAGGCGATGGACGCGAAGTAGGTCAGAAAGGCTCCCTAGCCAGGAAAAGAATCAGAATATCTTCCCCGCTGAGACCGTCAAAATATGACGATACCCTGTCCGCTGGAAGTGCGGCAAGGATGCTTTCGCGGTCGAAGCGGGTTCCTTCGAGACTTGCAGCAAGACCGTCCGCAGGGAGATTCCCGAGGAAGTCTCCCCCGAAATGAACATCCTGCAGCAGTCCGTGCCGGACACTCCATGAGAGTTCCACCGTGCCACAGGGGAACTTTCGGGATGTGCGGAATTGCGCTTCGGGAGAACGACCGTAGATCCAGTCCCAACTGCGGAATTTTTCGTCGGCCATCCTGTCTATTAAAGATTGCTGCAACGGGTTTAGCGGCACTTCTGCATCACCTTCTGCAAGTATGGCATGCATGGCAGACTGCAAATCTTCCACGGTATTTATTTCTGGCAGCCACTCTTTCAAATTGGCCACCTTCGACCTCACCGATGCAACTCCGGAGGCTGCCATCTTGCTGCCGGGGACGGACAGCGCCTGCTGAAGCGTTTCCAGATCCACATCGAACATGAGGGTGCCGTGCACCATCAGCCGGTCTTTCCACACGCGCTTGGCATATCCCGAACACTTTCGTCCCTCCACCATGATGTCGTTGCGGCCGCTGAGTTCCGCAGGCACTCCCAAACTGCGGAGTGCGTTCACCACAAAATGCAGATAATCAGGATAATCCGCATTCAGGTCGACCGACCGCCCCGCTATGGTATAGTTAAGATTCTGAAGATCGTGATAGACGGCCCCTCCCCCGGTTACGCGGCGCGCAAGTGCTATGTCATGTTCCCGCAGATACTGCAGATTGACTTCGGCAAAAGGACTCTGGTTCAGGCCGATGATAACAGAAGGGGCATTGCGCCATAGATAGAAAACGGGTTCGTCGAGAGGAAGGCTTTCGAGGACGAATTCATCGAAGGCCATGTTCCGGCAGGCGTCGGTGCAGTTATTTGTCAGGTACTTCATTGCCAACTGCAGAATTTCTTGATTTCAGGCACGATGTACTGCTTCATTTCGGGAAATACCGGCTGATGTTTTCCAGGATAACTGATGCCTGGTTTGCCGTAATAAAGTGCAAACTCCGGCCCCTGCCGTACCGTTTCGTCCGATTCTGCAAAAAAAGCCATGGTGAGATCTTTTTCTTCGCATGAGAGGCCGTCGAATTCACAAGCCTCCAGAGCCTCATATCCGCGACACATTTCTTCCGTAATGAAGAAAGACTCCGCACCGTCAGCCCTGGGGCTGAGATACTTCATCTCAGAAGGAAGGCTGCGGAGAAACTCCGCGATATGGAAGGTCGGATTAACCAGGGCCTTTCGCCAGCCACGAAGTTTTTGCGCCCAAAAGCCACCGAGCGAATGCCCGACGATAAGGTCCGGGCAGTATTCCTGACATACTGACTGCAAAAATGTCAGCGCCCTGTCAGGTTCCGGAGGCACGTCAGGAGCAAGCACATCGGCTCCTTTGACGAGGATCCTGAGCTGGTCTGCCATCTTGTATTTGCCCGAAGAGGCAAGCCCGTGTATAAATAGAATCCGCTGGCTCATTTCTTGCAGTAAATTATATTAAGTATCCGCAAAAATAACTAAATTTGCGCTGCTTTTGGTTAGAAATTTAAATCTATCATCTTTTATTATGGTTAATTATAAAGATCTTGGCCTTGTGAACACCCGCGAGATGTTCGCAAAGGCAGTCAAGGGCGGTTACGCCATCCCCGCTTTCAACTTCAACAACATGGAGCAGCTCCAAGCCATCATTCAGGCTTCTGCAGAGACCAAGTCTCCCGTTATCCTCCAGGTGAGCAAGGGTGCGCGCAACTACGCCAACCAGACCCTTCTCCGCTACATGGCGGAAGGTGCTGTGCAATATGCAAAAGAACTCGGCTGGGAGCATCCCCAGATTGTTCTCCACCTCGACCACGGCGACAGCTTCGAGCTTTGCAAGAGCTGCGTGGATATGGGCTTCAGCT
>CACXHM010000118.1 GCA_902767465.1 uncultured Bacteroidia bacterium | reverse complement strand
GGTCCGGGTGAAGGACCGCATCCGAGTACGGACTCCCCTCCCCACGACATCCATTCCTTGAGCCGGGACAATTCCCGATAAAAGTTGGGATGCATTGCACCGCTTCCGGAAGGTCCTACATTGGGAAGGAAGTTCCCTCCGAGCGAACGTGTGATTACGAATTCTTTGAGGAACCACGACAGAGGCTTGAAAAGGCCTTTCTCATTGTACCCCCAGCCTCCTCCCTTGCCGGTCCATATATCGCAATGCTCCCACCACAGGGAAGGAATATAATCCGGGGTGCGGCATTCGAAGGGTGTGGTAAAGTCTCCCGTTCGCATGGACGTTCCGTCAGGATTGTCAGGATTTACAATATTGGCCCACCTGTCGTTGATTACTATATCCGGCTGAAGACTTCGTATCCACGCATATACTTTTTCCGTACATAGCTCAGCCGGAGAAATCCCGTACCAGCCCATACCATCAAGCCACAACACATCGATTTTTCCATAATCAGTGAGCAGTTCTTCAAGTTGGGCGAGTACGTATGCGAAGAATTTTTCGAATTCACGCCGATTGGCAACGCTGTCCCGCACCGGGCCACGCTTACCCCATGTTGTTGCATCCCACTCACTGTCCGGGCGGTATCCCGGATAATGCCAGTCCTGTGGCGAAAAGTAAAAGCCAACCCGCATTCCGCTTGCATGGCATGCATCTACGTATTCCCGGACCAGATCGCGGCCATGCATGTATTGTTTGACTCCGATTCCGTATCTGGAAGGCCAGAGGGCGTATCCGTCATGATGGCGGGTGGTAAACACCGCATAGGTAAAACCTGCAGCCCTTGCCTCTTTCAGATATTCTTCCGGATGAAATTCCCCGGGATTGAAATTGTGAGCCTCTCTGTAATACTCTTCCCTTGAGTGATATGGCCCAGACCACTCATAATTCTTGATCATGTTCCAGGATGGCTGTACCCCGAGCATGCTGTGTATGCCCCAGTGCATAAAAAGACCGAGGCTGGCAGAAGAATACCATTGTGCACCCTGAGCAGGATTAGGAAAAGTCAAAGCTCCCGGAATATCCGGAGCCGAAAGCATCTGCTGCGCCCTTTTCAAATCCTTACGAGATATGCAGTAGTCGCGAACGTCTATTTCTGCCTGGGCGAAAGAAACCATTCCGTACATTAGCAACGTCACAAAGCACAACAGAGCCTTCTTCATAATGACACGATTATTTCCCCGATGCCAGGTCCAGAAGGTATTTCCCGTATTGATTCTTTGCCATTGGAGCAGCGACAGTACGCAGATCATCTGCAGTAATCCATCCGGCGTTGAATGCTATTTCCTCAAGGCAGGCCAGCTTCTGACCTGTGCGCTTTTCAATTGTTTCAATGAAAATGGAAGCTTCTGCAAGGGAATCATGTGTGCCGGTATCGAGCCAGGCGAAACCGCGGCCAAACTGCTGCACTTTCAGTGCTCCTTCCGACATAAACACCTGATTCACAGACGTAATCTCAAGCTCTCCTCTGGCAGAAGGTCGGACAGCAGCTGCAACGTCCAACACCTTGTTGGGGTAGAAATACAGGCCCGTGACAGCATAATTGCTCCGAGGCTCTTCAGGCTTCTCTTCTATACTGACGGCCTTTCCTTCTGCGTTGAATTCCACCACACCATAGCGCTGCGGATCGCTCACCTGGTAGCCGAACACCGTTGCCATAGAATCCTCTTCGGCAGCGCGGACCGCTTCCCTGAGCATTGGCTGAAGGCCAGCGCCGTAAAAGATATTGTCGCCCAAAACAAGACATGCGGCATCATTTCCCACGAATTCCCTTCCGATAATGAACGCCTGTGCAAGACCGTCCGGGCTGGGCTGCTCCGCATACTCCATCCGCACCCCGAAATCCTTCCCATCCCCGAGGAGACGACAGAAGGCAGGCAGGTCCTGTGGAGTTGAGATGAGCAGGATGTCACGTATCCCCGCCATCATCAGCACGCTGAGCGGATAGTATACCATGGGTTTGTCGTAGATAGGAAGCAACTGTTTGCTCACTCCCTTGGTGATAGGGTAAAGCCTTGTACCGGAGCCTCCGGCGAGAATGATTCCTTTCATATCACTTTACGATCTGATCTTTGAAGAAACGGGCAAGATCCTGCTTGAATACGTCCCGGTAAACGCCAAGGCCGTCGCCTCTGCGATACGGGGGATGATTGAAACCCCAACCATGTCCGCCCGATGGATAAATGTGCATCTGGGCCGTAACCCCGTGGGCGCGAAGCGCATAGAAATAATCTATACTGTTGCGCACGGGGACGCCGCCGTCATTGGCACTGAGGCCGAGGAAGGTGACCGGAGTGCGGGAATCCACCCTCTTGTGAAGGGAATACCACTGCACGTCTTCGGCGGAAGGGGTCTTTCCAAGCAGATTGTCTTTCGACCCCTGATGGGTAACACCCTTTTCCATACTGATTACAGGATAAATAAGCACCGAGAAATCGGGCCTTGTGATATCATCGACATAAAGCGTGGATGCGCTTGCAGCAAGGTGGCCGCCGGCACTGAAACCCATCACACCAATCTTGTCAATTCCCCATTCTGCAGCATGGTAACGACAGTAACGGAATGCATTCTGCACATCGGTAAGCGGAACCGTCTTGTGTCCGTAGGGCAGGCGATAGAACATATTGCAAACCGCAATGCCTTGTGATAGAAGCCATTCAGCAGTGCAATAGCCTTCATTAACCTCAGAAACGAACCAATATGCACCACCGGGGCAATTGATTACCATAAGGCCGTTGGGTTTCTCCGGAAAATAAAACTCCATTCTGGCGCTGTCGCCTATATCGTAAACATCACCCGAAGGCTTAACCGTTTCGGGACCGTGCCGGCCATTGTCTTCGCCGGGACCAAGAGTGATGGCGACTCCATCCTCAACAATTCCCTTGTCGACGCCCTGTCCTTCCGGATACAGATAAACGATCTTGCTTTGTTTGATGGGCTTGTCGTCATTAACCCCGGCATACATGCAAAAACCTGCGGCAAGCAGGGCCAAAACACTTAAAATAAGTTTTTTCATTATTCTACGAATGCTACAATTTCTCCCTTAACGACATTTTTGCCCTGTGCGCCGGTGACCGCAACAATGCGGCCGTCCCGTGCAGGGACAAGTTCTTCCATACCGTAATAGGTCTGCACATACCCAAAAGCCTCTCCCGCCTTTACCGGAGTGCCGACTACGGGTGCCTTCGAATCGTCATCCACATCCACCTGCCAAAGCAGCTGCCCCTTGACAGGAGCCTGCACGGGAACCGCATCGGGATGTTTGCCCGTGTATTCCTCCACGTTGAATTCAGGCATTTCCACAACCGGACGCACCACCTTTATGGGCGCACCGGCCTTCGCGCGGAAGTCTTCCAGTTCAGCGTTGAAGCGCTGCTTTGCAAGGCCCGACCTGTAATCGCGGTACTGCCTTTCGTGCATGGCGAATTCGAACAGTTCCTCCTGGTCCTCTCCTTCGTCCCAGCCTTCTTCGCTCATCATCTGACGGAACTTGGGAAGTTCGTCCGGATACATGTCCTGAGGATTGCCGTCGTAGAATTCGAGACCCTTCTCTTTTGCCAGCGCAACGATCTCCGGGGCAAGTTCGCCTGGAAGTTTTCCCATACGTCCGAGGATCATTCCCCAAGTATCCTTGTCTATGGTTGTCCAGCGTGGATTGCCCTTGATGACGTTGAGAAGGTTCATCAGCGCAGTATTCTTGACATACTGGCTGAAAGGAGTCACGAGCGGCGGATATCCGAGCCTCGGCCACACGTACTGCACCTCTTCGAAGAGTTTCACCATGAGGGTGTCAAGGGTCATGTCGGGACGGCCTGCAGCCCGTTCGGCAGCATTTACGGCGCCGAGGAAAGGCTTCAGGTCCGCCATCATGGATCCCATCATGCCCCCGGGCAGGCCGCAGCCTACAAGCAGCGAGGTCATCACCTTGTTTGCAGGCTTGATCCAGTAGCCGAGGAAGTCGTCGATAAACTCCTGTGTAAGAGCACGCACCTGCATATAGGCGTCCATGTTGATATCCTTCACCAGGAATCCGTCCGCCTTAAGCATTTCGCGGATGGTTATCACGTCTGGATGAACCTTTCCCCACGAGAGGGGTTCCACGGCAACGTCCAGATAATCAGCGCCCGCCCTGGCAACCTCCAGCATGGATGCGGGACTGAATCCCGGCCCGCTGTGTCCGTGGTACTGAACCTTGATATGAGGATACTTCTTTTTGATTTCAGATGTAAGCTGAGCCAGGAAAGTAGGGCGGCCGACCCCCGCCATATCCTTGAGGCAGATTTCATCGGCACCATACTCTACGAGGTGATCTACAACCCCCATGTAATACTCAACCGTATGCACCGGCGAGTTTGTGATGGAAAGCGCCGTCTGGGAGATCATGCCCGCTTTCTTGGCATATTCCACCGAAAGTCTGAGGTTCCGGTGGTCGTTGAGTCCGCAGAACGAACGGGCAATGTCGGTGCCCTGGGCCTTTTTTACTTTGAACATGAGTTCGCGCACATCTGCAGGCACCGGGTTCATGCGAAGTGCATTGAGACCACGTTCGAGCATATGCGTCTGGATGCCGGCTTTATGAAATGGCGCCGTCCATTTGCGTACAGAGGTGTTCGGATTCTCTCCGTAAAGCAGATTGACCTGTTCGAAAGCTCCGCCGTTGGTTTCCACACGGTCGAAACACCCCATATCTATTATCGCAGGAGCGACTCTCACCAATTGATCCACTCTGGGCTGGTATTTACCCGAGGATTGCCACATGTCCCTGTAAACAAGGGAAAATTTTATTTCTTTTGCCATAATTATAGTCTCCATTTCCGGACTGACCGGGAATACAATTACAAAGATAAAAAATAAACTTGCAGGGTTAAAATATTTTTGTACCTTTGCAATCCCTAACACGGTGCGATTAGTTCAGTTGGTAGAGCACCAGATTGTGGTT
>CACXHM010000117.1 GCA_902767465.1 uncultured Bacteroidia bacterium | reverse complement strand
CTTATAGCAGGAGAAAAAGACGGGCAGGAGCGCCGCGATGCATAAGAACTTCTTAATAATCATAACGGTATGCTTTCATAAAGTGGCGTAGTGCCGTCGGTATCATAATATTTCTGACCTGCATTCCACATGTCGTGCAGCCATTCGCGGAATTCGAGAGCGAAATTCTTGAAGGCTATGGCCGTATAGTTGTCAATGCTTTTTACAAAACCGCCGGAGTAAATGTTGAAGAGCCGGAACTTAAGCGGGGAATACGTCCCCAGTGCCGGGGTGGTTGCCCACCATGCCGGCTGCAGACCCTCGAGTGAATCTTCTACCAGTATTTCCGCCTTGCAATATGCGGACGGAGAAACTTCATAGCCTGAATCCGCAGCTGTAAGTTCAACTTCTATGGTGTAGGAGGTAGCAAGCAGGTCTTCATCGCGGACAACAGGAACCCAAAGGGTATCCACGGGAAGGCCGGCGCGGAAGGTGGCTGAAGCGGAACTGTTGTCGATCAGGAGGGAAAGGCTGAAATCTTTTTCCGCCATAAAGCCCCATATCTCGAGAGGCAGCGGCACGGATGCGGAGGTCTGTGCCGTGCTGCCTTCGACGGCAAAATTGTATCTTGCCCTCACGCTGCCGTCGGCGGCGGGAATGAAGTGCAGGTAGTTATTCCCGTGCCAGGTTTCAAGAGTGCTCTCCTTGCATGAGAAGATACACAAGGCCGCTAATAACAAAGGGATATACTTTTTCATAGAGGATTTTCGCTTTTTGGTAATGGTAGCACTGCGGCATCCAGTGGCAGTATGTCCACACGGGCCCTGCGCTTGTAGAAATAAAACATTCCGCCCTCGCATATGTATTCTTTACGCGCATCAAGAGTAATTTCATCCAAGAGGGATGCTGCATCGGTCACGGAAAGCGACAGCGACCTTTCGGCCCCGCGTGCCCGCCTTACGGTCTCGAGATAGTTTATTCCGGAACGTACGTCGTTTTCCGATGCGGCTATCTCTGCAAGGATATGGCATACTTCGCTGAAGCGGATAAGGGGCACCATCGGATTCTCAATGCTTTCAATCACTTGATCCGAGGACACAAGATACTTTCTGGAATAATATGTACGGTTTGAGGCGTTGCT
Organism: uncultured Bacteroidia bacterium; assembly: GCA_902767465.1. Classification (GTDB taxonomy): domain Bacteria; phylum Bacteroidota; class Bacteroidia; order Bacteroidales; family UBA932; genus Cryptobacteroides. The sequence continues at coordinate 7,646 of CACXHM010000117.1, read as the reverse complement.
CTGCGAAATCGTATAGGCGAGCCTGTAATCTGAATAAATACCTGTGTTGTCGCTGGCATAAAGTTCCTGAATGCCGTCAAGGGGCATGCGGATGCTGTTGTTTGAGCCACGGAGTACGCCCTCATACTCGGCTGCGAGATCTTTATGGTAAGCCGCGAAAATTACATCATCGCTCATTTTTGCAAACCGGTTGGAACTCTGTGCCGTAATGTTTCCCGCCGGTGTAAAACCGAGCCACTGGCGGGAAGTTGCAAAATCGTTATACAGTTCCCTTGCTGCAAGCTTTGCATTTGGATAATAGCTTTTTCCGGCATAGAAACATACCCTTGCCATGAGCGCCAGCGATGCCATATAATTCATCCGCCAGCCACGGTACCAGAAGAACTGACCCATGTTGTCTATGTAGGAGCGGCTGTCGAAGCGGTAACGGGCGCTCCAATGCGGTGTGGCGGAACTCATCATGGAAGAGTACATGGCCTGAGGATGCACGGTCATGTCAAAATTTTTGAGCAGCGGAAGGGCAGCGGAAATGTCCGCAATCGTCCTTTCCAGAAAAGCCGTAACTTCGAGGGGAGTGCCGGCAGATGCTTCGAATTCCGTCCTGTAGGGAATCCATACTCCGGAAGGAGAGGTGGCGGGTGCGGGAGCAAAAAGCCTCAGAAGGTCAAAGTGCAGATATGCGCGGAGCGCAAGGGCTTCACCTCTGATAAGGTTCTTCTCATCGTCTCCAAAAGCGAATTTGGATGCCGGACAGCCGTCCAGGGAGGAGAGGATATTGTTGATGTTTGCAATAGCCGAATACTGATTGTCCCAGATTTCCTGCACAACGCTTTCTGTGGTGGAAGAGTTGTAATGGAATCCGGCTGCATCCTTGAATTCCTGCAATGTATTCATTCCCTGCAGTGACTCATCTGTTACATACTCCTGGGCGGCAGCACTCAGGAAACCCCATGAGAGGTTGCGTCCATAAAGGGAATTTTCTCCCATTTTGAGGTAAACTCCGTTCAGGGCATTGCGGAAACCATATCCGGTAGAAAACAAGTCGTCCTGGGCGATTACGTTCTCCGGGGTGACGTTCAACCACCCGCAACTTCCTGCAGACGAAAGCAGCAGGAACAGTGATAAAACATGCAAAAACTTTCTCATATCAGAACGACAGATTCAATGAAAAACTGAAAGAACGCGCAAAGGGGTAGGCAAGTCCGCGTTCCCTGCGGATTGTTGAGGTGTAGAAGACATCGTTTGCTGTCAGGGACAGGCGGCACATTGAAATGTGTACTTTTTTGAGCAACTGTTCTTCAAAATCGTAGGACAGGGTGAGCGAGCTCATCTGCAAGGTGTTGTCTTTCTGGACAAAACGCGAAGTGGAGCCTGTGGTTACGTTTCTGTCGCGAATATCCTTCAAAGTCGTTACGTCACCCGGTTTCTGCCACCTGTCAAGCAGTACACGCCGATCTACATTATCCCTTGCCATATTCACGTTTTCAACATAGTTTACCAGGGTGGAGTTGTAGGCATCTCCCCCGAAATGATACAGGAAGGAAGAATACATGGTGAAACGCTTCCAGGAAAAACTTGCACCGAAGGAGCCTTGACCCTTGGGTGCAGTGTCTCCTATCACCACCCAGTCGCTGGCAGACCACTTGTCTGTGGGTTCGCCGTTTGGACGCAGGTAGATTTCTTTTCCGTTGGAAGGGCTTATTCCCAGCGAGCGCATTCCGGCAATCGCAGTCATGGATGCTCCTTCGTAGTACTTAAGGTAGGGACGGGCATATTCTGCGGATGCCGAAGAAGATGGATTGAAGTCCTTGAAGAGTTCTTCCACCTTTTTGTTGTAGGCCTCCATGGCCTCCGAAATCTCCACCACTGTGTTTTTATTGCGTGCAAAGCTGCCGAAGACAGTCACAAGGAAGTCCCTGTCCTGATAGGCTCTCACCCGCAAATCGAGTTCCGTGCCTACATTGCGTACGACACCCATGTTCTGCTTGCGCGACGAAAAACCGGTGGACGAGGGGAGGGCAAAGTCGGTGATAAGGTCCACGGTACGTTCGTGGTAACGCGAGGCCTTTAGATAAACCCGGTCTCTCCACAGACCTATTTCCGTTCCGAAGTCCAACTGGTATGTACGCTCCCAGCGAAGGTCGGGATTGCCCATCTGGGACAGGAACACGCCGTATCCTGTGGGAAACCATTCCGGCTGCAGGTCATAGAGATTCAGCGCAGAGTACTGGGAGATGTTGGTCTTTCCCGTAAGTCCGTATGATCCGCGAAACTTGAGAGTGGACAAGGTCTTGTTGTTTTTCAGGAAGGAATAATTGTGGATATTTATGCCTGCTCCTGCCGACCAGAAAAGCGACCATCGGTTTTTGCTGCCGAAGGCTGACGCTCCGTCTATCCTTCCGGTGAGGTCACCAAAATAGATGTCGCCCCAGGTGTAGTTCCCGGTGAGGAGAAAACCAAGCAGGCGGCTCTTGTCGTCTGAGCGAACAGGCTTGCCGATTATTTCCGAGGCATGGTTTACTCCTGTGAGGTCTCCTCCCGGAAAGCCCCTGTAAGAAGCCGTTTCATTGCTGCTGTCCGACGAGCGCAGGTTCGCGGAAAGGTTTGTGTTGATATGATGCTTTTCTATCGTCCGGTTGTACATGAGCTGCAGCGTGCCGTCGATGAGAAGGCTCCTGCCGGAGCCGGTGTTTTTTGTGCCTGACAGCGAAAGGGCGGAGTTGCCGAACGATGCGGAAGCGGGGTCCTTGAATGTGTCGGATCCGCTTTCGGTAATCGTTGCAGAACTCTGCAGGCGAAGTTTAAGCCCTTTCGTTATATTCCAGTTCACAAGCAGGTTGTCAACGATTTCCTGATTATAAGATGTGTTGAAACTCTTGTAGTTGTGAATTTCGTACAGCGGATTTACCAATGACCAGGCGTAGCCAGGCAAAGCCTCCAGCGAGCGTGCATAACTGCCGTCTTCATTGTATGGAGAAAGATAGGGCTGAAGATGGGAATAATCTCCGAAATTGTTGAAAGGTACGTCGTTGGATTTCCTGTATGTAAAGTTGGCCTTGTTTTTTATCTGCACTTTTCCCAAGCGGTAGTCAACATAAAATCCTGCTCCCAGCACCTTTCGGGAGGACAGTTGCATGACACCGTCATGCAGGTTGCCGTCAAGCGACACGCCCCAGCGGACATCCTGCTCGCCCCCGTCAACATATACGGAGTGCCTCTGGTTTATACCTGTGCGCAGGCCCATGGAAAGCCAGTAAGTGTCTATTCCTCTGATTATATTGTTCTTGCGGGCATAATATCCGTTGGAATACGGGGAGATGGAGGGATTCGGATAGTCGAAGGCGCCCGACAGCCTTTCTGCCTCAAGTTTCTCAACTGCATTCATGAGATTGTAGGATGAAAGGTCAGGAACTTCGAGTTGAAGCGTCCCGTTGTAGGTCGTCCTCAAACGTCCGGCCTCCGGAGCCCGCAGCTCGATTACTATCACACCGTTTGCAGCTCGTGAACCATAGAAGGCTGTGGCGGCGGCATCCTTGAGAATGCTGATACTGTGAATGCGGGATGGGTCGAGGTCGTAAATCTTTTCTATATCCACCTCAAACCCGTCAAGAATAAAAATAGGCATGTTGGAAGTCCCTACGAGGGACTGCCTGGACACGTCCGTGACATCAAGCACAGAACTGGTCTGTCCCCTGAGGGCGAATTCCGGCAGGGAATTGGGGTTGGATCCGTTTACAAGGTTTTCCGCTATGCGAAACGACGGGTCGAAAGTCTGCAGGGCGGAAATCAGATTGTTCGGGTTTACAGCCACCAGTTCGGTTTTGGTAACACGCGTGGCATTGCCGGAAAATCCCTCCTTGCGTATCGGCGAATATCCCGTCACGACAACCTCGTCTAGTGTTTCCTGCGCTTCCACCAAAGCAACGTTAAGTGTCGTCTGGTTCGTGATCTTCACCCTTTTGGTCTCATAGCCTATCAGGGAGAACAGCATTTCCCCTCCTTCTTCCGGGCGACGGATACTGTAGTGCCCTTCGGCATCGGTCATGACCCCCCATGTGTGCGATTCGAACATGATGAGGACTCCGGGGAGCGGGCCCCCGTGCACCTTGTCCGTAACTGTTCCGGTCACCACGGCACCGTTTTTATCCTGCGCTGCAAGATTTGACATCATGGACAGCAGGAGCAGCATGGGCACTATTATTATGTTGATGATTCTTTTCATTTTGATTGCAGGATGTCCAAAAGTCCTTCGTTGCGTATTATCAGTCTTCCGTGACGGTCGGAGGTGACGCCTTCTTCCAGCTTGTATGTGTAATGGGGGACGCTGCCGTGCATCACGGTTGGGAGATAACGGTAGGAGATGTTCCCGGAGCTTTGTTTCAGGGCTTCCGCAACCTCGACTATGTGCGTGGAAACCAGAAAGATGGAACTCGGTATCGAGGCAAATCGCCTAACTACTTCGAGGGTGCCGTCGTAGGCATCTTTAACATTGGTGCCGCGGAAAAGCTCATCGAAGATAACCAGCATCCTGCGCCCGGCTCCGACAAGCATCGCCACGCGTTTGAGACGCCTTACCTCGGAATAGAAATGGCTGTATCCGCGACTGATGTCGTCCGGAAGGTTGATTGCCGTGCATATTCCGTCGCGCAGTGAGATGCGCATGGACTCGGCAGGCACGGGAAAGCCCGAATGAGCAAGGTAAACGGCAATGCCAAGCGCCTTCATCAGGGTGGATTTCCCTGCCATGTTCGCTCCGGTCAGGAAAAGGACGTTCCCTTGGCGGGCACCGATTTGGATGTCATTCGGTACAGCGGCTTCAAGCAGAGGATGACGCAAGCCTTTGATCTCAAGGGTGTCATCTCCGTCGTCCATTACTTCTGCACGGTGAAAACCAAGCCTCAGCGAAGCTTGTGCTATGCTTATGCATGCATCCGCAGTACCAAGAAAATCCAGCAGCATAAGGGCTTTTTGCGCCAGTGGTCCATGAAGGACGGTATCTATGGCGACCAACTTTGAAAAAGACCATTTTTCACCGTCAGGAAATACGGTACAAAGATCTTCAGATGCTTTTAGCATATCCGGGACTGCTGTCCGGAAGCCAGTAAGTGAACTGTCCGAGCAAAGATTTTGCAGAAAGCTGCGGGAAGTACGGGCGATACGGGCCACTGCCCTTGCTCCGGCAAGCACTGCAGCATAGCCCGTGTCTGCATTCATGAGCCTGGCAAGCCATCCTCTCAATCCTGTGCCTGCGGACAGGGAACTGCGCTGCCGCGAATCCTCGTCAGAAAGATAAGCATGTGCTGAGTCGAACCATTCCCCTTCGAATGGGAAATCTGTGCCGTGTGTGGCAAAGTATTCTATCATGGATGCCCTCGAATTAATCCTGGCACAGTCGCCGAGAGGGGAGGAGAGCATTTCGCGAAGCTTTGCGTCGCCTGCTGCGGTCCTTGCCGGGCCGAAAAGGGATACAACCGCCCTGCCATGGGGTACGGACATTATCCCCAGGTCGCTGATTGTCTGTCTGTCAATTATAAAACTCATTTGTCAATATCCCCGCTCAAAATTTCAAGAATATGCTCGGCACGGATTATATCCATACCGTGGCGCTCTGTAGAAATACCGTCCTCCAGACGGTAGGTGTACACCGGGACCGATCCCGGACCGGATGATGTAGAACACAGGCGGCGGAATTGCACATCGGCACACTGCTCCTTAAGGGCCTGCCCCACTTCTGTGATGTGAGTGGAAACAATGTATCGGCATGCTTTGAAGCGTGCAAAGGCAGCAGTAACCTCAAGTGTGGCATCATAGGCGTCTTTGACGTTCGTACCTTTGAACAATTCGTCGAAGACCACAAAATAACGTCCTCCTGAAGCTACCTTCTGCGCAACAGCCTTCACCCTCTGTACTTCTGCATAAAAATGGCTGAGCGACAGTGCTATGCTGTCCGACACATTGATGGATGTGAACAGTCCGTCCATTGGAGAGAAGCGCATGGATGCGGCCGGGACCGGAAAACCGGCATGGGCAAGATACACGGCTATGGAAACAGCCTTCATAAAAGTTGATTTCCCTGCCATATTCACCCCGGTAAGGAAGAGCATGTTGGATGCTGCATCCATTAGAAGGTCATTTCCTACGGGATGCTCCAATGCCGGATGATAAACGCCCTTTATATCGATGAAATCGCCGTCAGGCACGGCCTCGGCACTGCAGAACCCTCGTTCCTCGGCCGCTGCGGCAACAGCGGTAAAGAGGTCTATGTCGTAAATAAGCGAGAGCATTTTCGCCAGGGCATCTCCCTTTCTGTGACGCAGAAGGATATCGTCGCGAAGACTGCTTTTGCGAGAAGGTTCAAGATGGGACAGCTCACGCAGCAGCAATTCGCGAAGCTCAGCAAAAGGACAATTATCCGCGGGCAGACAACTGAGGTATTCCACAGTCTGAGAGGCGAGGGAAAAAACAGAAAGACGAGCTCGCCGCAGGCTCCCCCGGATATCTCCACCATAAATAATACCTTTGATTTTCAATGCGATATTTTCGAACACTGCAGGTACGAAACCAATTGCGGACGGACCTATAAAAGTGGATGCCTCTTCTATCTGTGCGGCATCGAATGGGAATGAGGTTCCCACTTTGCGAAAATAATCGAAAGCCGCCCTGCGGCTGTTGATTGCCGCAGCATCCGTAAGCGGTGTGCGGAACATCTCTTCCAGACGCGCCGAACCTTTGCGGGTGACGGTCCTGTCGAATACAGGCAGTACGCCATCTTTGCGGAAGCGCTGCACAAGGCTGAGGTCTTCCAGTGTCTGGGAATCGCTTATGAACAATCGCTCTCTCATCTGCTTCTCCTCCTTATCAAGAATATGACTCCCGCAAGCAATAGCAGGAGCGGTAATATCCACCTGAAAATATATTTTACAGGTTTTTTCCATGATCTGTCCAACAGCCTCATATAGTTATCTACAGGCGGCTGCCTGAACATGTAAACAGGGAATTCGCCTCCCGAAAGATATCGCATGGACTCCATCACGAGCCCGTAATTTGCTGCATTCACGCCGGTATGCGTGGTCATCATTTCCCCGTTCGTAATGAAGTCGGCATTGCCAAGGACGATTATCCGCTGTTCGGCTTCCCCTGAGTTTCTGGCAAGTGCGCAGGCGACACAGCCCTGGGGAGCGCGAAGCAGTTCTGTCACCGCAAAACCGTTGGGAGCGGCTCCGGCATAGTCCAAAGCAAGCGTTCCGCGACCGCAAACGACATATTCCTCTTCTTTATACCGATGTATCATCGGGGTAAGCGAATCTGCGTCATCTGTGAACTCTCCCACGCAGAGGTCCGGGTCCAGATCAGGATAGCTGCCGGAAAGCGGTTCCTCGGAGAATTCTATGCCCAGCATGGAAGAAAGTGGCTCCAGAACCTTGCGGCTGTATTTCTTGGCAGCTATCAGCAGATTTCCTCCACGCTCGATGAACGCTCTTATGGCAATGAGATCGGATGCACTGTACGCTTCCCTCGGGTCGGCAATAACCAATATGTCAAAAGCATCCAGGCTGTCACATGATGCTGGCGCCACGTCGAAACCCTGGTTTATGAGGGAATAACGGAAAGTCTTGTCTGCTGCCATCGTGTAAAGCCCCTTTTCT
>CACXHM010000116.1 GCA_902767465.1 uncultured Bacteroidia bacterium | reverse complement strand
TCAAACTGACTCCGGAGTCGCTGACCGCGGAGATTGGAACCGCACATGATATCCAGTTCAAGGTTGCATGTGAAAAAAGCGTCACGTGCGAGCTTGCCGATGCCCCGTGGGCTGAAATAACGGACATTAAGCAGGGCGCTGGCAATACCACCGTGGTGAAAATCCATTTGGAGGAAAACACCGGAGAAGCCGCCCGTACGGGCCAGCTTTCTGTGAGCGCCGGAAAAACAAAGGTGACAGCGAAATTTACCCAGCAAAGCATCGGAAGCCTTCTCCCTGTAAAGGAGATAACGCTCACCGACCTGCAGCCTGTCTCCCTTTCGTTCAAATTCCCTGTTGCATGGACTCTGTCATGCACGAATGAGGACGGAACCGTGGCCGACTGGTTCACTTCCGATGCGACAGGAGGTATAGCAAACCTTGGAAAGACCGTCAATATCAAGGCTTCTACCATAAATATCGGTGAATCCGACAGAAAGGGATTCGTTGCGATAGACATTGACGGAAAAGTGCTCCGTATCGGCGTGACACAGCCCGTCACCGGCATAATGGGATCGGCTCCCGGAGTGTATAACTACGATGCAAAAGGCGGCAGCGTGCAGCTTGACCCGCTGCGGCACCAGGTGTCGGTGCGAAGATTCCCGGACGGATCACAGGACTTCCGGATTGTGAATCCCGCAGGGGAGACGTTCCTGCTGTTCAGCGGCCTGCCTGGCTCTTTCGAAGTGGACAAAGAGGTGGATTTTACCCTTTACCAGAACTGGATTTCCGCTCTGGATTACAAGAAAAGCTATACCGCTGATGTCGTGAAAACTACCGATGACCTTGTTTGGCTGATATACAAGGACATCTGTTTCGTCATCAATAAATAGAACCGTTCCGCCATGAAAAGAATTCTGATTGCAATTATTGCCGCGGTCCTTTCCGGTCTCGTCATGAAGGCGGTCCCGGCTTATCCCGGACCGGTTAAATACAGGCAGCCGGACGGTTCTGTCATAGAGATTGTACTGCACGGTGATGAGTACTATCACTACACCACCTGCAATGGTAAAGTGGTGGCGCTGGGAGAAGACGGATTCTATCATCCTTCCTCCAAACCGGTGCGTAACAGTGCGGAAATCCGCAAGGCGCGCAGCGCCGCAATGAGCAGGGCTCCCCGGAGAGCATCTTCGGAGAATCTGTTATCGGTGGGTGAGAAACGCTTTCTCATCCTGCTCATCGAGTTTTCCGACCTTCATTTTACGGTCCCTGACCCCAAAGCCGCCTTTACTGCGCTTTTGAACGAAAAGGGATACTCCGCTAACGGGGGCACCGGTTCGGCTTATGATTACTATTACGAAAATTCAAAAGGGAAATTTAAACCGTCCTTCGATGTTTACGGCCCGATCACGCTCAACAAGTCGTACGCTGACTATGGAAAGAACAGAACCGATGATAATGGCGCCCGATTGGGGGATACCGATCCTTCGGGAGTGCTTGCCGATGCCGCGCTCATTGCTCAATCAAAGGGAATGCTGAATTTTGCCGACTACGACAATGACGGTGACGGTTATGTGGACAATGTCTTCTTTTATTTTGCCGGACACAATGAGGCGGAAGGCGGAGGCGAAGACACTATCTGGCCCCATGCTTCAAATATATATGGATCGTCTCTGTTTGACGGAGTGAGGTTGCGTTCATATGCGTGTACATCGGAATACAGGGGATCGAACAGCAGCACTACAATGGCGGGAATCGGAACGTTCTGCCATGAATTCGGGCATGTGCTCGGTCTTCCGGACTTCTATGACTGCGATTATGAGGAAAACGGCAGTGCCAACACTGTCTATTCCTTCTCCTTGATGTGCGAAGGTAATTACAATAACAACGGCCGTACTCCGCCCTATCTGGGAGCATTGGAGCGCTGGATGCTTGGATGGATGGACGAACCAGGCGTCTGGACTGCAACCGGCACCAAAGCCATTCGGCCCGTTCATGAGAATCAAGGCTATAAGACACCCACATCCGTTCAGGGAGAGTTCTTCCTATACGAAGTCCGTGACGGCAGCGGATGGGACAGCTATATCAAGACGAAATCATCCGACCAGGCACCTTCAGGGCTGCTTATCTATCATGTGGACATGTCGGACAATGCCGTCGGATCTTATTCTGCCGCATCCCTTTGGCAGTCCAACTCGCTTAACAATTACGGTTCACATCCTTGCTACTATATCGAACGTCCCACGACTTCGTACAGCAGCTACACCGACCTGATGTTTCCGGGATCAACCGGGACCACTTCTTTTGAAGGAGTTGACTGGGCAAAGCAGGCGACCGGATATATCCTTTCAAATATAAGCTACAACAATGGAACTGTGAGTCTGGATTTGCTGGCTCCGGATTCTATTATATTCTCCGGAAAGGTTGTGGACAGCAAAGGCCGGATACTGGAAGGTGTCAAGGTGGATATCATCCCGGAAGACTCCGAGGGCGTGCAACAACTCAAATCGAGGCGGAGCATGGTGAGCCTCCGGGAACTGCAGTCAGCTTCCGTATCCTACAACGGACATACCGCTTCCGACGGAACATATTCGATTGTGGTCCCTTCCGAGGCGGGTACAAAGTTCACCATCAGTTTCTCCATTCCCTATTATACTCCTTCGAACAAGACCGTCACTGTTTCCGGCAGCAGGGCCGTTACCGATGCCGTCTTGTATGATCTGACCGAAGGTGTACCGTCAAGTCTGTGCAAGCATACTACTCCTGGCGGCTCGCTTGGATTTACCCAGGAGGCCGACAGCTATACCGCCACTATTGCGGTGAAGTTTTCGGCTGCAGAACTTACATCTGTTAAAGGCAATCGTTTCAATACGATAAGGTATATGCTGGGCGGCACCGGAGTAAAACAGCTGGATGTTTTCATCGACTTTGGAAAAGACCGGGTTTTCACAAGAACCGTGGCTCGGCCCCAGATGGGTTCGATCCAGACAGTCGATATCAGCGATGCCGGTATTACCGTGCCGGAAGGGAAGGACGTATATATCGGATGCGCAGTTAAGGAAATAAAGGGCCAGTACTGGATAAGTATCGATTCCGGAGATGGAGTCCCCGGCGGCGGTGTTTATACTTCGGAGTTCCTTACGTCCGGAAACAGCACCTGGTCGGATCTGGGATATAACTTGATTATTGATTCCGAAGTACAGGAAATGAAATCTCCTTTCGACGGGCTCGGGGCTAAAATACTGCTTAATCCTGGAAAGGGAGAGGCTTATGCTGTCGGAACGCAGTTCAACCTCGGATTCGAGAATCCCAATGCCGGAGAAACGCCCTCCAGTATTACCTGGTATTTTGACGGAACTCCTGTGGAAGGCTCCGTCATAACTCTTTCCGATATCGGGGTTCACACCGTAAAGGCAGTCCTGGAATATGAGGACGGTTCGTCAGAGCAGATTACCCAGCAGATAAAGGTGCAATAGAAAAAAGAAGTTAATGTCATACAAGTGCTCGTTAACTGCAGTTCTTTTGCTTTTGGTTGTAGCTATATCCTCCTGTTCACCCAAGGAGAAGGCCGTCCCGACAGAGATCAGTATAAAGCCTGCCAGTCTTCAGTATGAACCGTGTACGCGGCATGAAATCCAGTTCAAGGTAAGTTGTAACAAAGAACTTGAAGCCGGACTGGATTGTGATTGGGCGAAAATCAGTGAACTTGTGCAATCGCAAGGCGACATCACAATAGTAAAAATCGTTTTGGATGAGAATCCCGGCACACAAACTCGTACGGGCAAACTGACAGTAAGGGCCGGGAGCAAGACGGCAGATGCAACGTTTACTCAGCTGACAGCGGACAAACTGCTCTCCTTCAAACAGATAAAGCTGAACAATATCGATAAGGCGAACGTGTATCTGAAACTGCCTGATGACTGGTCGTTGAAATGCGAAAACGAGGATGGAACCCCTGCCGATTGGTTCGATGCAGATAAAGAAGGAGGAAAGGCGCTTGTTGGAGAGGATATTTCTTTTCAGGCAGAAGACATTAATACAAGCGGCTGTCCCAGGAAGGGCTTTGCTGTAGTGGACATGTCTGGAATAGAGCTTCGTATCGATGTCGTTCAGGAAGACTCCGGTTTTTCTGTGGAATCGTGTGGCATTTTCAATTTTGGTGGCACCGGCACGAATGTCATCATGGATGCACGGATACATCAGGTATCAAGCCGGGTGTATCAGGATGGAACACAGGATTTCTGTATTGTATACCCGTCGGAAAACAAAACGATGATTTTCAAGGGGTTGCCAGACTCTTTTCCCGCCAGGGAAGAGGTGTCTTTTACCATCTATCAGAACTGGTTGCCGGAAGTGGATTTCCGGCAACTGATAAAGGCAAAGGTTGCGAAGACCGCGGACAATCTGGTCTGGCTCCTTGATGGTAAAACGTGTTTTGTGATTGAAGATATCGATTTTGGGCAATGAACGGACGGCTTTCAGCAATACTGCTGCTTGCACTATTGGCGTGCATTTCCGGAGGAGCTGTCCCTGCCTTCCCCGGAACTGTAAAATACAGACAGCCGGACGGCTCGGTAATCGACATCCGTTTACACGGCGATGAATTCTACCATTACACGACACACGGATACACGGTAGTTGCCCTTGACAAAGACGGGTTCTACCGTCCGGCGGCAAAACCGGAATTCGATGTGGAAAACATCAACTCCGCCAGGCGTGCCGCCAGAAGCCATACATTGAAATCTGCTTTCAAGCGTGCTCCTGTAAAGGGACGCATAAAGATTCCTGTTTTTCTTGTAGAATTCGCAGATCTTCCTTTCACCGTCCCGAATCCGAAAGCGTCTTTTCATGACATGCTGAATAAAGCCGGATATTCTGACAATGGTGCCACGGGATCCGTTCATGATTATTTCTATGAGAATTCCCAGGGATTGTTTGATCCGGTTTTCGATGTGATAGGCCCGATACGTCTCGAACAAGGCTATGCTGCATATGGGCAGAACCACGAAAAAGGGGGTAGGGATTTCTATGCCGGAAATGCGCTTTTTGAGGCCTATGAATATGCTTGTAACCAGGGACTGATAAACGAGTCTGATTACGATATTGAAGGTCTGCCGGATTTCTTTTTCTTTATCTATGCAGGCCATAACGAGGCTGAAGGCGGTGGAGAAGATACTATATGGCCGCATGCAATGAGTCATAGCAATTATTCTTATGCATGCACTTCTGAATACAGGGGAGCGGAAGGAAACAGTATGGCTGGCATAGGTACATTCTGCCATGAATTCGGCCATTTGCTCGGTCTTCCGGATTTTTACGATACCAATTATGAAAATGATGGTACTGCTAAAACGGTTGACAACTACTCTTTGATGTGTCAAGGCTGCTACAACAATGCTGGACGGACTCCGCCGTACCTCGGCGTGCTGGAGCGATATATGCTCGGTTGGAAAGATTCAATAGAACAGTACAGTGAATCCGGCCGGAAAACCCTGAGTCCGGTCTATGAAAATGATGGTTTTTCTACACCTGCCAGTGCCGATGGGGAATACTTCCTGTATGAATTCAGGGACGGAACAAAGTGGGACAGCAAGATTACGTCCGGGGGTGTGACAGGACCCGTTGCACTGCTTGTATATCATGTTGACAGGTCGAATAATATCGTGAACGGCCGCAGCGCTGCAAGTCTATGGACATCCAATGATATTAACTGCTATGGCTCCCATCCGTGCTATTATTTGAAGTCCGAAATCTTATTTCAGGCAAGTGCAGGCGCCCGGTCGTTCGAAGGGGTGGATTGGGCATCCGTGAATACCGGATACAAACTTTCGGACATAAGTTTCGGCACGAACCAGGTGATGTTTTTACTGTCGGTCCCGGAAGAAAGGCTGATACTCGGAAAGGTCTGCGGCTCATCAGGCAAGCCATTGCCCGGGATCAAGGTTGAAATCGCAGGCTTTTCCGTGGTTACAGATGCTGACGGTTCATATGAATTATCTGTTCCGCTCACGGTAAATCCTCCGTTCGACATTCTTTTTTCGGCCGATTATTATTTGCCCGTAAAGCAAACGATAGACGCCGATAAAATGAGAGAGGTGGTAAATGTTGTGATGTATAATGTTATTGAAGGGTATCATGCAGCATTATGCAAACATGGCTCCACATATGATCTTTGCGGAATCTCCGAGGTCGACAATTCTTCAGGCACTTTTGCCGTAGGTTTTTCCGAGTCGGAGCTGAACGCTTATTCGGGCTATGTCTTTAAATCAATCAATTTCCTGATAGGCTGTGCAGGAGCAGGTCAGGTTGACGTTTTTATAAATGCTGGAAGCAAGCGTATTTTTACGCGGACTGTCGAATCCCCTCTTTTCTATAAGATGACATCGGTCGATATCAGTGATGCCCATATATCCGTTCCAGTAGGGGAGGTTGTCTATTTCGGGGTTGCTGTAAAGGATGTGGAGGGTAGTTTTTGGATTGGTTTGGACGATGAGAAAGGTACGGAAGGCGGCTTCCTGTTCAAGGAGGGTTTCCATACCGATGGGCCATGGTATGGATTCAATGATAATGTGATCATTGATGCAGACCTGCAGCAAAGCCGCCCTGATTTGTTTGGAACAAAAGTGATTTCCAGCCCTGCAGGAGACAATCCATATGATATCGGTACTGTTTTCACCTGTTGCTTGGATAATCCGGAAGTAGGGGACACTCCGCAAAGCGTGAACTGGTATTATGACGGGGTGCTTTTGAACGGTTCATCCGTCAGACTTGAGTCTCCCGGGGATCACACTATAAAGGCAATCATCAAATATCCTGACGGTTCCACAGAACAGATCAGACGTCAGATCAGCGTACGATAATCTGCTGCTCCAACTCCTCTTCACGGCCGTCCGGATATTCCAGTATGACCGTGATGGTATGAGTGCCGGCTTTGTTCAGGTGGACGCTGCCGGAAACCGGTTTCCCGTCGAAATACCATTTCTCAAGCAGAGGCGAATTGCCAGCGGCTGCATCCTCGAATGTGAGCGTGAAGATGCTGCCCAGAGGGTATGGCTCTCCTCTCGAAGGGTTGGCTATGGTTTTGATTCCGAGGTCGGAAATAGGGATTTCCATAACCTCGTCAAGCGTTGCGTCTATTATCAGGTTGTAGCCAAGATCCTGCCATGATTTGCTGCCTGTGTCGAGGTAACCGGGGCGCATCACTCCTCCTCCCTGTACACCTGTCGTGGAATCTATGGAGATCCAGTACTGCTCGTTGGTTGAATCCAGCGCATAGCCAATGTAAACGATCTCTCCGGAGGGAACATGAAGCCCTGCGTCGGAGATATCCACGCTGACCATAGTGCCAAAAGCAGGGGACGGAACGTCCCGGGTGAGCATTCGGGAAGTTCCGAAATCTATGAAAACCGACACTCTCGACGCCCCGGTGCCGTTGGTAAGGAAGTTGATGGTTCCGAATTTCCATCCTGCGTATTCCCTGAGTTCGGAAGGGGTGAAGCATGTTGCGAGAGTTGCCGACCAGGGCGCGTGAGTACTCGTGATACCGAGATTGCTGCCGCCGTATCCGCCGTGTTTGTTCAAGGTCCCCTTTCCGGGTTCGGCAATTCCAAGCAATACTATGTCGAGTATGTATTCCGAGGTGGAAAGTTTTATTGTCTGTGAATGTGGACGGAATCCTTCGCAGCTGACGCTGATTGTGAATTCCGTCATTGAGACACCTTCTGAGCGCAGACTGTAAAAGCCGTCGGAACCGGATTTGGCCGATGCGAGTTCCGAACCCTCGGAAGATATGGTGACGGTGGCTCCCGCAATCGTCTGGGCTGCGCTGTTGCGAATGAATCCTTTTATGGTACGGGTGCCTGGAACAGAAAGCTCGGCAGTCACTTTTCCGTCGGAAACGTCGATGTCTTTCAGTACGTATCCGGTTGCCGCACCCTTCCAGTCCCGTCCTTCAAAGCTTGCGGCCCCCGAGGTCCCGGGGCGGAGCATGTCGTTATAATCTCCCCAGGAAGATACCGGAAGTGCGAGCCGGTAGCAAGGGTGAGACTGATAAATGTTAACTTGGTTGGAGTTCCATAGATCCCAGGCACTGAGCCCGTCTTCCATCGGGGTTGTGGACATGTCAACGTGATAGACAAGCATTCCTGAAGGCGGTTCAGCGTCATTTTTTGAGCGTATCCACGAATCCCAGCCTGTGCCGTCGCGGTATTCATAGAGGAAGAATTCTCCGTCGGTAGAAGAAGGCGTCCTTGCTCCGGAGTTCTTGTGCACGGGGTCCAGGCTGACCCTTCCCGCCACCTGCCACCAGGGCATGTCGGCCCAGCCCAGCATCCAGCGTTCGAGGATGCCAAGGTATGGAGGCGTGCGGCCGTTGTTGTTATAGTTGCCGCTGCTCATCAGCGACCAGGAATATACTCCGGGCGAGGTGCCGTGCTTCTCGTAGTCGGCGTCGTAAAAATCAGGGAGCCCAAGCACGTGGGAAAATTCGTGACAGAAAGTTCCGATTCCGGCCATTGTGCCCGGGTTGCCGCCGCGGTATTCCGAAGTGCAGGCGTACGACCATACCCTGACTCCGTTCAGCGTTACATCATTGTAGTGAAGGGCACCGGCATGCGGCCAGATAGCATCTTCTCCACCGCCTTCGGCTTCGTTGCATCCTGCGAAGTAGAAGAATACGTTATCCACGAAACCGTCATAGTCGGTATCGTACGACGAAAAGTCCACCAGCCCGGCCGAGGCCGCGGCTCTGCAGGCTTCTTCAAGCATCCCTCCCACATTCTTGTCGGTTCCGCCCTCGCCGGGAGATGTATTCGCTCCGTAATCCGCCATTTTGCCTCTGACCTGCACGGGACCGATTACATCGAAGACCGGATTGAAACGTCCCTGGGAGTTCTCATAGAAATAATCGTGGGCTGATCCGGTGGCTCCGTTCTGGGAGTAGCCTTCGGTATTGAGCATGGATGAAAAAGCATCAGCGGCAGAAGGGACGGTGAACCTGACATCGGCAAAATCCACAAGTATTACCAAAAAACGCCTTCCCCCCATGCTGATGCTCTCCTGGGCCATTTGGACCAAACGCGGCCGGATGCGGCTTTTCTCCTGAATAGGATTCCTCTTTAGAGAAGGCTTTCGTGCGGGCCGCATGAATCCGTCGCCAGAGTGGGAGACCACATTGCCGTCGAGGGTGGTCGCATAATGCCAGTGTTCGTCGCCGTGCAACCTGATGCTTATTATGCTTCCGTCGGGCTGGCGGTATTTCACTGGCCACGGGCATGCCGGCACGGCTTTCAGTGAAAAGGCCGCTATAGTGGTCAGAATAATGGTACAGAGCAGTTTTTTCATGATTTATAGCTTGACTACGAAAACTGCCCCGGTCTTGGACAAAAGCCAGGCTTTGCCGTCCGCAATTTTTGCAACCGTTACGATATGTTCAGATATATAGGGGATGTCTTTCGTCCAGTTCTGGCTGAGGGTCAAGGTAAAGGAGTCATCCTTCGATATCTGGTTGGGGATATCTTTCATAATCAGGAACTTGCCTTCTGAGGGTGACACAATGCGGAAGCTCCTTCCGCTCGCGGTCCTCTCGATTCCGGTCTGGTGGATGTAGGGTTTGAGGATGATTGAAGATTTGTCCTCGTTATAAAAGAAAATGCCTGGAGTATTGCCGGGGAGTGCCGCATCCTTGTCCGGAGTGCCTCCGCCACCGGTTTTTTCATTTATGACAACGCACCCGGATGCTGCCAGGATGAGGGCGGCACAGATGAAAAATTTCCGGAGCATGAACATGATTTGCAAAGATAACAAAAGCACGGGATTATCAAAAAAAGCAGTATCTTTGCGGACCATACTTTAGATACTGCTTATTATTATGATGACATCCAAGGAAATACGTAAGAAATTCCTCGATTATTTCGAATCGAAGGGACACATAATTGTCCCTTCCGCTCCAATGGTGGTAAAAAACGACCCGACCCTGATGTTTACGAACGCCGGCATGAACCAGTTCAAAGACATCTTCCTGGGAAACGCCACCCCTGCGATGAAGCGTGCTGCAGACAGCCAAAAATGCCTTCGCGTGAGCGGTAAGCACAATGATCTTGAGGAAGTGGGGCATGATACCTACCACCATACAATGTTCGAGATGCTCGGGAACTGGAGCTTCGGGGATTATTTCAAGAAAGAAGCCATAGACTGGGCATGGGAACTGCTGACCGACGTTTACGGCATCAACCCGGAACTGCTTTATGCAACGGTTTTCGAGGGCAGCGCCGAAGACGGCACCGAACTCGATGAGGAAGCCAGGCAGGCATGGCTCAAGCATCTTCCCGCCGAGCGTATCCTGCTCGGCAACAAGCACGACAATTTCTGGGAAATGGGAGAAACCGGTCCGTGTGGCCCGTGCTCGGAAATTCATATCGATATCCGTACCGAAGAGGAGAAGCGTGCGAGCGGCATCCCTGGTCGCGACCTGGTGAACCAGAGCGACCCCCATGTGATTGAAATCTGGAATCTGGTTTTCATGCAGTTCGAACGCAAGGCCGACGGTCATCTTGAACCCCTTCCGGCAAAGAATATAGACACGGGCATGGGATTCGAGCGCCTTTGCGCCGTGCTCCAGGGCAAGAACAGCAATTACGATTCCGATGTGTTCACGGGGTTGCTGGGCAAGATCTCCGAACTCTCCGGACATAAATACGGCGAGAGTGCCGAAACGGACGTGGCGATGCGCGTATGCGCCGACCACATCCGTGCAATCACCTTCAGCATTGCCGACGGACAGCTTCCTTCCAACGTGAAGGCAGGATACGTTATCAGGCGAATCCTGCGCCGTGCCGTGCGCTATGGCTATACTTTCCTCGGCTTCAACGAGCCCTTCCTCTGCCGCCTGGTTCCCCAGCTGATAGAAGACATGGGCGATGCCTATCCCGAAATCAAGGCTCAGCAGAAGCTTATCGAGAGCGTTATCCGCGAAGAAGAGAACGCATTCCTGCGTACCCTTGACCGCGGCATCCGTCTTCTGGACGATTATATGGAGAAAAATGCGGCCACAAAGGTGCTTCCCGGAGTTGACGCCTTCGTGCTTTACGATACCTTCGGTTTTCCCATCGACCTTACGGAATTGATTGCCGGCGAAAAGGGCTACAAGGTTGATATCGAAGGATTCCAGGTGGAACTCGGTAAGCAGAAAGAACGCGCCCGCAATGCTACAGCCAACGAATTCGGCGACTGGACCATATACAACGAGGGCGAAGATGTCGAATTTACCGGCTATGATGCTACAGAACTCGAGGGAGTGCGTCTTCTCAAGAGCCGCAAGGTGGTGCAGAAGAACAAGGAGATGCTGCAGCTGGTCTTCGACCGCACTCCTTTCTATGGAGAGATGGGCGGCGAGGTCGGCGATACCGGCGTTGCGGTGAGTGCAAACGGAGAGACCGTAAAGATTCTCAACACCGTAAAGGAGAATAACCTTACCATCCACATTGCCGACAAGCTGCCGTCCGACTGCACTGCGTCATTCACGCTCAAGGTAGATGCCATGCGCAGGCAGCAGATTGCCAACAATCATACGGCAACACACCTTCTCGACAGGGCGCTCCGTGAGATCATAGGCACGCATGTGGAGCAGAAAGGGTCCTACGTGTGCGACAAGTATCTGCGTTTTGATTTTTCCCACTTTGAGAAGCTTTCCGATGAGCAGATTCATAATGTGGAAATGCGGGTGAATGAGTTTATTCGCAGTAATTTCCCTCTGGAAGAAAACCGTTCTGCCACCAAGGCTGAAGCCGATGAAATGGGTGCCATAGCCCTCTTCGGCGAAAAGTACGGCGACCGCGTGCGTGTGGTGAAGTTCGGTCCCAGCGTGGAGCTTTGCGGCGGATGCCATACTTCCCGTACCGGCAATATCGGACTGTTCAAGATCACTTCCGAGTCCGCCATAGCTGCCGGAGTGCGCCGTATCGAGGCTGTGAGTGGAGCAGAGGCGGAGAAACTCGTGTATGCCGCACAGGAAATGGTAAAGACGGCACGCGCCCTCTTCGGGGGAGCACCGGCACTTATCGATGCAATCCACAAGATGATCGATGAGAACGACGTTTACAAGAAACAGATAGCAGAGGTTACCAAAGAAAAAACAGCCCGCCTTAAAGAGGCGCTGCTTTCGGCGGCTGAGCAGATCAATGGCCACAATGTGATCAAAATCAAGGAGTCCCGCGACCTCACCATGCTCCGCGATGCCGCAACGATGCTGCAGAAAGAGGCTTCCAATCTGGTTCTTGCGGCTGCTTTCGAAGTGTCCGGCAAACCGCAGTTGCTGCTTATGTATTCCGCCGACCTTGTTGCCGCAGGCAAGAATGCCGGAGCCGATATCCGCGAAGCCGCGAAACTGATTCAGGGCGGTGGCGGCGGCCAGCCTGGCCTTGCTACAGCCGGCGGCAAGGATGTTGCAGGACTTGATGCAGCCCTTGACAAAATGCTTGAAAAGATTTGAAAAAGCTCGACAGGTTCATACTCACTTCTTTCATAGGACCGTTTTTCGCGATCCTTATCCTTGTGATATTCATCCTGATGATGCAGTTCCTCTGGGTGTATATCGACGAACTTGTGGGTAAAGGACTGGGAATCAAGATAGTCCTCGAGTTTATGCTTCTGGGAGGATGCACCATCCTTCCTCTTGCCATGCCCCTTGCCACCCTGCTTGCGTCCGTGATGGTGATGGGCATGATGGGCGACAACAATGAGCTGATGGCCATAAAGGCTTCCGGGGTTTCGCTTGCGAGGGTGATGGCCCCGCTCATGATAGCTTCGCTTTTCATCAGCATCGGCGCCTTCTTCGTCGGGAACGACCTGGTCCCAAAGGCCTGGAACGAAATCTATACGCTTCGCGACGACATCGGCCGCACGAAGAACGAAATTAAGATTCCTGCCGGAACATTCTATGATGGCATAGACGGTTATGTGCTGCGTACAGAGAGACAGGATGACAACGGAATGATGCACGGAGTAATGGTTTACGACCACAGTTCCGGCAAAGGGAACACTTCCGTAAGCCTTGCGGACTCGGCCATGATGCGCATGAGCAGGCACAAGGATTATCTCACTTTCACTCTGTACAATGGCACAAACTATCAGGAAAGCAATACGCGCAAGGGACGTGATACCATCCGTGAACTTCAGCACATCGATTTCGTGGAACAGGAACTCATCATTCCTCTCAAAAACTACAGTTTCCAGAAATCTGACAGTTCCCGTTATGGTGATCAGGTGAAATCCATGCGGCTTGCACAGTTGGTGGAGCAGAAAGACTCCCTCGACAGGCTTGCCGAAGACGCCCGGGTGAACCGCTACCGTCAGTTTCAGCAGGCAAGCTTTTTCTCGCAGAAAAAGCAGCTCGACACATCGATGCGCGCTACCCTTTCCCAGTATAAGACCGTTTTTCACGATGACGATTATCTCACATGGAAATCGGTGAAGAAAAAGAAACGGGCATACGAGCGGGCTGCCGATGCGGCGGAACGTATGCAGACCTCGCTGATGGGATATGAAAGCGAAGTGTACGAATACTTCTTTTATTTGCGACGTACGGATATAGAACTCCTGAAGAAATTCGCGCAGGCCCTAGCGTGTCTTCTGCTGTTCTTTATAGGAGCGCCGTTGGGTGCGCTTGTGCGTAAGGGCGGTATAGGAGTAAGTGCCATAATCGCGGTGCTGTTTTTCGTGCTGTACTGGGTGGTGGATATAACCGGCACCAAACTGGCCAAGGATGGCGCGGTTGGAGCGGCGCTTGGGGCATTCGTTTCTGCCTTGGTGCTGGCCCCTATCGGAGCATACATGACATCGCGTGCCATCAAGGATGCCACTCTGTTCAGCAACGAAAGCATTGTCGGTTACTGGCGCAGGTTCAAGAGCCGTGTTGCAGGGCTCGTAAAGCCTGTGCGCATAGTGTTCATGGGGACCCCCGAATTTGCGGTCGCATCGCTGGATGCACTGGTCAAAGCCGGATTCAAGGTGGTCGGTGTGGTTACGGTTGCCGACAAACCATCAGGAAGGGGCCTGGACCTTCATGAAAGCGCTGTCAAAAAATATGCTGTGGAGCATGGGATTCCGGTACTGCAGCCTCTCAAACTCAAGGATCCCGAATTCCTGTCGCAGCTCGCGGCATGGAAGGCAGACCTGTTCGTGGTGGTGGCATTCCGCATGCTTCCGGAAGAAGTATGGTCCATGCCCCGGCTCGGCACCTTCAATCTGCATGCAGCGCTGCTGCCCCAGTACCGTGGCGCGGCGCCCATCAACTGGGCGGTTATCAATGGTGAACGCATGACAGGTGTTACCACCTTCATGATAGACAAAGATATAGACACCGGAGGAATCATTCTGCGGCAGGAACACCGTATCGGCCCTGACGATACCGCCGGCGATGTGCATGACGCTCTTATGGAAATGGGGGCGAAACTTGTGGTTGAAACTACCGAAGGCCTTATCCAGCACAACGTCGAGACGCGCGTGCAGCGCTCTTTCATCCAGGGATCCGAAGTCCTTAAACCTGCACCCAAGCTCACAAGGGAAAATACCCGCATCGACTGGAGCCTTCCTGCCGCGGCTGTCCGTAACCTTATCCGTGGTTTGAACCCTTATCCTACAGCATGGACAACATTGGTCCGTGATGGGAAACCGGTAGATGTTAAAGTGTATGCTGCTGCACTTAAGCATTTGTCTGACAGTGAATTGGACGGCGCGTTCAGTCAAGAGGGAACTGCCGGCCGCTGCGGTTCACCACTCGCCTTGGACGGCCATCTGTACGTTGCCTGTGGAGACGGATGGCTGGAAGTGAAGGAACTTCAATTATCAGGCAAGAAACGGATGGATGCCGGGTCTTTCCTGCGCGGTTTCCGGGAAATTGAGAAATACAGATTCGTTTAATCCATGCCCAGGTACGTCTTCAATCCAATTACCCTGCGCTACGAGGTTCGGGAAGAACCCCGTTACGCCGGATATCTGCGTACGGCGGGAACCCTTGCCGCCGCAGCCGGGTTGTGTTTCCTGTACCTGTGGATTTATACGTCCGTGCTTGGATGGGATCTTCCGAAGACTGCCAGGCTCAAGCGGGAGAATGCCCGTTGGCAGGCCCGTATCGCACTGGTGCAGAGGCAGCTGGACGTCTGCGAAGAGACCCTGTCCGGTATCGAAGAAAGGGATGATAACGTGTACCGTTCCATCTTCGGGCTCAACGTGATTCCGGAAGAGGCACGCCAAAGCATGGGCGATCCGGGAGAAGATCCCCTGGTTGCACGTATCAATTCCCTCGGAAAAAGGGCTTATGTTCAGACCATGGCCCTTGACGAAGTTTACGGTATTTCCCGCACGGCGGGCGACATGATATCCCATATTCCTGCCGTTCCGCCGATTCTCCCGCGGAAGGGAGCGTATCATCTTGCAAGCCCTTTCGGATATCGCACTGACCCCGTTTACGGCGGCAACCGTTTTCATTCCGGGCAGGATCTGGCAGCCAGCCAGGGCTATCCTGTGTACGTGACCGGGGACGGCGTGGTGGAGACGGTGAATTTCTCTTTCAACGGTTACGGCAATGAGATTGTGGTAGATCACGGATTCGGTTACAAGACACGTTATGCGCACCTCAGCCGTGTGGATGTCGCGAAAGGCTCGAAGGTTTATCGCGGAGACGAAATAGGCGCGGTGGGTAAAACCGGCAAGGCTACCGGCCCGCATCTTCATTATGAAGTGATCTATAAAGGGAATGCGGTAAACCCCTACGGCTACATGAATCTGGATATGACGGTGGAAGAATATCTTGCCATGATACTTCGCCGGCGTGAAGAAAAGGGACCCCGCACCAAGTCCACCCTTGAACTCTTAAAAGAACGCGGCAGATGAAACACAGGACCTACATATTCGACAACGTAGGGATGACCGCCCGCAAATTCACCAGATCCGCATGGACGGTAATCTGGGGAGCGCTGCGCGTATTCCTGGTTTCACTTTCCCTTTTCGTGGTGCTGTATCTGGTATTATCCCTTGTCATAAGCACCGATACCGAAAAGGTGCTTCGTCGCGAGAATCGTGCCTACGAAAAGATGTTTGCCGATATCCCTGAGCGGCAGCAGATTCTTTCGGGCTCCATGGAAGTGCTTCAACACAAAGACGGGCTCATTTACAACGAAGTTTTCCACAATGCAGCCCCGGCAATCGACCCGATACGTTCTCTCGACTTGTTTTTCGGGGCGGACACAATCCCGGACACCAAGATAGTCACCTACACTTCCCGCAAGGCGGATGCCATGCTGAAAGCTGCAAGCGGGGTTAATGATGCTTTTGAGCGTATCTACACTACTCTCGGCAAAGAGGGATTCGTGCTTCCTCCAATGTCGGTGCCTGTAAAAGATGTGACCTATTCCCAGACCGGAGCTTCTGTGGGAATGCATTTCAATCCTTTCTATAAGGCTGAAGTAATGCATCACGGGATCGATATCATAGTTCCTCAGGGATCGCCGGTGTTCTCTCCTGCAGACGGAGTGGTGACGGGAGTGGTAAGAAGTTCGAAAGGGGACGGCAACATTGTAGAGATCGAGCATGACGGTGGTTATTCCACGCGTTTCCTCCATCTGGGCGAAATAAAAGTTAATCATGGGCAGAAGGTAAAGAAGGGTTCCCGTATTGCAGAGATCGGCATGTCGGGCAACTCTTATGCTCCACATCTGCACTATGAAATAAGACATTACGGCAAGGTCTGCAATCCTGTCGACTATATGTTCGGTTCTGTCGGCAGGGAGGAGTATCCGAATATGCTGTATATGTCTATAAATACAAGACAATCAATGGACTGACGATATGGCTAAACTGTTTTACACAATCGGCGAAGCCGCCGCCGTTCTCGGGGAGAATGTTTCCCTGGTTCGCTATTGGTCGGACTGGTTCGGCAAATACCTCAAGCCGTCGCGCACGGCAAAAGGAGATCGCCGTTATACGGCCGACGATCTGGAAACCCTCAAGCAAATCCACTATCTGGTGAAAGAAAAAGGGATGACTCTTGAAGGGGCCGCCCGGCAGCTTGCTTCCGACCGCAAAAG
The DNA here is from genome assembly GCA_902767465.1 of uncultured Bacteroidia bacterium. Classification (GTDB taxonomy): domain Bacteria; phylum Bacteroidota; class Bacteroidia; order Bacteroidales; family UBA932; genus Cryptobacteroides. Next base: position 8,766 of record CACXHM010000116.1, on the reverse strand, counting down.
CGTTGACGGAAGGGTGAAAGCGCTGGAATCGCTGAAGCTTATCCGCGAACAGCTTGTAGAAATCAAGAAATCGCTATGATGAAAGTTAAAGACATCATCGGGGCCATCGAAGAATTTGCCCCTGCAAGCCTGCAGGCGGAGTATGACAATACGGGTCTTCAGACAGGTTCTCCCGAGCAGGAGGTGCATGGGGTTATGATAGGCTTCGACTGCACCGCAGCCTTGGTGAAAGAGGCGGTCGAAAAGGGCTGTGACATGATAGTAACCCATCATCCGCTCATTTATCACCCGCTTCGGACCATCAATCCGGACGATCCTGTGGGTGCGGCCGTAACAGCGGCTGTCAAACATGGCATCGCCGTTTACGCTTCGCACACAAGCGCCGACAAGACTCTCGGAGGAGTTAGCTGGACGATGGCTTCCAAACTTGGCTTGCAGAATGTGGGCGTGCTGTCCGAAGAAAAGGACGGTACCGGCTTCGGCGCCGTGGGTGATCTCCCGGAGCCCCTGCCTGTGAAGGCCGTGCTGAACCTTGTCCGTAAGGCTTTCGGGACCCCCGTGCTCCGGTGCTCCAAACCGGTTGAAGGTCTTGTGGGCAGGATTGCCATGTGCGGAGGATCCGGCACGTCTCTCATCCCGTCCGCCATCGCAGCAGGAGCGCAGATGTACATCTGCGGTGATATCAGTTATCATTATTTCGACATGCCTGAGGGCTTCATGGTGGTGGATGCCGGGCATTTTGAAACGGAAGTCGAAATAACGGGAGTCCTTAATTCCGTAATACGGAAAAAATTTCCTACCTTTGTATCCCTTGTGTCGGAACATATCGGCACAGCCAACCCTGTAAATTATTTGTAAAAGATATGGCAACCAAAAAAACAGTCAAGAAAGTTGAAACCCCTATCGACGAGAGGGAGACTTTTGTGAGCCTGCAGAAGAATTTTGCAGATTCGGATCTCAGCGTAGCTGAAAAGCTCAAGGTCCTTTATCAGCTTCAGGCCGCCGACAATGAGATTGGCAAGCTTGTCCAGCTTCGCGGAGAACTTCCCGCAGAAGTCGAGGCTCTTGAAAACGAGATTGCCGGCTATAAGGCCCGTATCGACAAGCTTACCGAAGCCGTGAAGGGTGAGGAGGCTGCTATAGAGGTCAACAAGGCCAAGATCTCCGAGCACGAAGCCGATATCGAAAAATACAAGGCTCAGCTTGGAAATATTACCAACAGCCGCGAGTACGGCTCCCTTGAGAAAGAAATCGAGAATGAGAACCTGCTTCTACGCATTGCAGACAAGTTCATTAACGAGGCAAAGGAGCGTATCATCGAAGACAACAAGCAGATCGACGAACTTCAGGAGCGTATTTCCGTGCGTGAAGGGGACCTTGCGGTAAAGAATGAGGAACTTGCCGCCATAGTGGGCTCCACTGCCGAGGAGGAAAAGGTTTACACCGAAAAACGTGCCGCCCTTGCCGCCCAGCTTGACGCCCGTACAATGAGCGCATACGAGAGAATCAAAAATTCCGTACACAATCATCTGGCAGTCGTTCCGGTTTATCGTGGCGAGGCTTGCGGCGGATGCTTCAGCACCATCACTCCCCAGAGGCTCGTGGATATCGCAGGCGGATCCAAGCTCGTAATATGTGAGCACTGCGGACGCATTATCGTAAACGCCGAAGCATAATTTGCAATGGCAGAGCAGAAATCGTCAAAAAAGCGTTCCCAGATAAATCTGGATAGCCTTTCCCTTGAAATGGGGAACAAGCCGCCTCAGGCCATCGAAGCCGAGGAGGCTGTTCTTGGCGCCATGCTGCTCGAACCTGCCGTGGTGGATTCCGCCATGGCCGAACTCAGCGCAGGCTGTTTCTACGACAATCGCAACCGAATGATCTACGAGGCTATCGGCAAGCTTGTCACAGAGCATAGTCCGATAGACATCGTGACGGTGAGTGCAAAACTCAAGGCACTTGGCAAACTGGAAGAAGTCGGCGGTGCAGTCGTTCTTGCAGGTTACTCCGAAAAGGTTGGCGCGGCAGCTCACATCGAGTATTACATAAAGATACTCAAGCAGAAAGCCATTCAGCGCGACCTTATCACTGCGTCTTATGCCATTCTCAAGGATTCTTTCGACGATTCCGTGAGCGTGGACGACCTGATCGACATGGCTCAGACCAAGGTGTACGATGCAGTTCAGAACAATGTGCGCAGGGATGTACAGGAGATAGGCTCTGTCATCAACGAGGTGATGAGCGATATCCAGGAACGCCAGAGTTCCACCGGTCTCAGCGGAGTTCCTTCGGGATTCCCGACACTCGACCGCATCACGCAGGGATGGCAGCCCAGCGACCTCATCATCCTTGCTGCCCGTCCTTCCGTGGGTAAAACCGCTTTCTCGCTAAATATCGCCCGCAACGCTGCGGTGGACCATCATATTCCGGTGGCTTTTTTCTCTCTCGAGATGTCTTCGAGCCAGCTTGCAAAACGTCTGGTGGTAAGCGAAACAGGCCTTTCCGCCGACAAAATCAAGGGGGCTATCAAACTCGAAGACTGGGAATGGGACCAGCTCGAATACAAGATCAGGGACCTTTCCAAAGCTCCGCTTTACATTGACGATACTCCCGGCCTTCCGCTTATGGAATTCCGCACCAAGGCCAAAAACCTGGTAAAGAATAAAAAAGTACGTTTGATAATTGTGGACTACCTGCAGCTTATGCAGGGACCTGCCGAACTTCGCGGAATGAGGGAACAGGAAGTAGCGGCCATTTCACGCACGCTTAAGGCCACCGCCAAAGAACTCAATATCCCCATTATAGCGCTTTCTCAGTTGTCCCGCCAGGCGGTTCAGCGCACCGGGGGTTCTGGCAAGCCGCAACTCAGCGATCTCCGTGAATCCGGATCAATCGAGCAGGATGCCGATATGGTGCTTTTTATCCACAGGCCCGACTATATCGGACTTTCCGACAATCCGGAAGATAAGGAAAAGACCCAGGTCATCATCGCCAAGCACCGTAATGGCGAGACCCGTGATATCGACATGGTATTCAAGAGTGAACGTGTGAAGTTCATGGAACCCGACGAGGCTCTCAACATGCAGGCGGAACGTACGGTAGAATCCCGGATGAATGAAGAACCGCGGATGAACGAGGAGTTTCAGTAATGGCAGCAACTGGCGAAATATCCCATATCGGGAAAATAACAGATATTGCACCGGATTTCATCACGGTGCAAATCGTGTCTGAATCGGCTTGTGCCTCATGCCACGCGGCCTCGCTGTGCGGCACTGCAGATGCTGCCACCAAGCTCATAAGCGTTCCTTTTACCTTGGGTGACTGGTCCGTCGGACAAGAGGTTGATGTGCTTCTTAAGAGAAGTATGGGTTTCAAGGCCGTTTGGCTTGCATATGCCATTCCCCTTCTGGTGCTGCTTGCGGTGCTGCTCGCCCTGCTTGGAGCCGGTCTGGGAGAGATGGCCTCGGCGCTTGCAGCAATAGCCTCGGTTGCCATATATTATTTCGTGTTGTTCCTGTTCAGGGATAAATTGCGTAACGAATACTCATTTTATATAAAGGAAAGATGAATCCTATTCTTATTTGGACTGTCGTAATCCTGGCCGGTCTCGGCCTTGTGCTCGCACTGGTCCTCTTCTTTATCGCCGAAAGATTCAAGGTTGAGGAAGACCCGCGCATCGAGCAGATAGAAAAGACCTTGCCCGGGGCCAATTGCGGCGGTTGCGGATATGCCGGATGCCATGCATTCGCCGATTCCGCTGTGAAAGCTTCCGACCTCAGCGCGCATTTCTGCCCAGTTGGAGGAAACGATGTAATGAAAAAGGTTTCGGCCATTCTCGGCTATGCCATGGTGGAGAAAGCTCCCCAGATCGCAGTGGTCCGCTGCAACGGCACTTGCGCGGTGCGTCCCCGGATCAACGATTATGACGGGGCGGAGAGCTGCAGGGTGAAAGCTGCGCTCTATAGTGGCGACACCGGCTGTGCATTTGGATGCCTGGGATGCGGTGACTGTGTGCGGGCCTGTGAATTCGGAGCCCTTTCGATGGATCCGGCAACCGGTCTTCCGGTGGTGGATCAGGAAAAGTGCGTGGCGTGCGGCAAGTGTGTAAAAGCATGCCCCAAAACCCTTATAGAGCTTCGTGCCAAGGGCCCTCGCGGAATGCGTGAGTTTGTGTCCTGCCGTAATACGGACAAGGGACCTGCCGCAAAGAAAGCATGTGCCAATGCCTGTATCGGTTGCGGCATCTGCGTAAAAACCTGTACCCACGATGCGATAACCCTTGAGAATAATCTTGCCTATATAGATTTCGCCAAATGCAAGCTTTGCCGTGAGTGTGAGGCGATGTGCCCTACCGGGGCCATCCACGGGGTTAATTTCCCGAAACCGTTGGATAAGGCGGGTATAAAAGAACGTATTGCCAAGCGTAACGCTCAGGCGGTAGCAGATAAGAAGGAGGTCAACAATGAGTAAAATAACGTTTGCAATCGGCGGAGTCCATCCGGACGATGCCAAGCTTTCGCGCGGCTGTGCCATTGAGGTTCTGCCTCTGCCGGAAACGCTCTATGTGTCGATGGCCCAGCATCTCGGTGCACCGGCGAAGCCTATAGTGGCCGTTGGTGACAAGGTCAGGACAGGACAGGTTATTGCCGAACCCGGCGGATTCATTTCCGCTTTCGTGCATTCTCCTGCATCTGGAACGGTAAAATCAATATCCCCGCGCAAAGACCTCGCAGGCAATAACGTTACCCATATCGAGATTGCCGTAGAGGGAGATGAATGGGTGGATGGTGTCGATCTTTCCAATACTCTTGTTACGGATATTCCCGATGACCGGCAGTTCATCCTCGACCGCATCAAGGCGTGCGGCGTTGTCGGCCTTGGCGGCGCAACCTTCCCCACGCACGTAAAACTCAATCCCGCCCCCGGAAGCAAGGCGGAATGCCTGATCCTCAACGGAGCAGAGTGCGAGCCGTATCTCACAAGCGACTTCCGCATCATGCTGGAGCGCACCAAGGAGATCATCGTCGGGGCCGCCCTGATGCAGAAGGTGCTCGGGGACGTGCGCACCGTCATAGGTATCGAGGAGAACAAACCGGAAGCAATTGAGGCAATGCGCAAAGCTCTTGCCGAGCTTCCGTATAAGGGCATAGAGGTGCTCCCTCTCAAAAAGAAATATCCGCAGGGAGGTGAAAAGCAGCTTATCCAGGCCGTGATGCACCGTGAAGTCGCCTCCGGCGGGCTTCCCATCAGCGTTGGTGCCGTGGTTCAGAACGTTGCAACATCTCTTGCCGTATATGAGGCGGTACAGAAGAACAAGCCTCTGATTACCAATGTGCTCACAGTCACCGGAAACTGTCTTCCCACAGAAAGGCAGCACAACTACCTTTTCCGTATCGGAATGCCGCTCAGCTACATCATAAGCGTTGCCGGCGGAGTGCCCGAGGGGGCCGCAAAGCTCGTGAGCGGTGGCCCTATGATGGGACGCGCGATTGCAAATCCCGATGCCGCCACGGTGAAGGGATCTTCGTCCATCCTCTATCTTTCCGAAAGTTCGACGCGTCGGGGGACAGAATCCATGTGTATCCGTTGCGGACGCTGTGCACAGGCCTGCCCCATGGGGCTTGAACCTTTCCTGCTGAGGCGTCTGTATGCCGCCGGCGATCTTGCCGCGCTCGAAGCGAATGCGGTTCAGGACTGCATCGAGTGTGGCTGCTGCCTCTACAGTTGTCCTGCCTATATTCCGCTGCTCGACCATATCCGCCAGGCAAAAGTCCAGGTGATGGGTGTAATCCGTGCGCGTAATGCAAAAAAGTAAAGCTATGATAGTATCTCCCAATCCGCATATTCACGCCAGTGTCAGTACCAGGAGCCTGATGCTGGACGTAATCATAGCCCTCTGCCCTGCGGTTATCGTGTCGTTCCTCTATTACGGACTCAGCGAAATCGCAATAATGGCGGTGAGCGTAGCTTCGTGCGTAGTGCTCGAATGGGCTATAACCAAATACATGCTGAAACGTCCTTCCACCACTGGAGACCTTTCTGCGATAGTCACCGGTATCCTTCTCGCGATGAACCTGCCTCCAACCTGCCCTCTATGGGTTGTTTTCATAGGTGCGCTGGTTGCAATCGCCGTAGCCAAGATGACGTTCGGGGGCATAGGCCAGAACATTTTCAACCCTGCCATCACCGGTCGGGTGTTCCTGCTCGTTTCCTTCCCTACGTTCATGACGGATTGGACGGTACCTGCAGGATTCATTTCCAATGTGGATGCATTTTCCGGCGCGACACTTCTTGGTCAGGTGCCGGTGCTCGGTGCCCTTGAGGCAGACAAACTTGTAGGTCTCCAGACCTTCTTCCGCAACATCGGGGGCTCTGCCGGTGAGATTTCCGCTCTTGCCCTTCTCGTCGGCTGGGTATATCTGCTTGTGCGCAAGGTTATCAAACCCTGGATTACACTCAGCATATTTGCCACCGTGGCGGTTATAGCGGCTGTATTCCATCTCTGTGATCCGGCCCAGTTTACTGGTCCTCTTTTCAACCTTCTCACCGGAGGTGTCATTCTCGGCGCCTGTTTTATGGCTACCGATTACGTCACATCGCCTATGAGCACGTGGGGTGGAGTGATTTATGGCTTCGGCATAGGCTTCATTGTGATGATGATCCGTTATTTCGGATCCTATCCCGAGGGAATGTCCTTTGCGATATTGCTCATGAACATGGCAGTGCCGCTCATTGACATGAAGTTCCATCAGCGTAAATACGGGAGGAAGTAGATATGGCAGCAAAGTCTTCACTTAAGAACATGGCTCTCTGCCTCACTGCAGTTTGCCTTATATGTGCGGCTATCCTTGGCGTGGTCTATATTGTTACGGAGCAGCCCATTGCCGATGCAGCTGCTGCCGAGGCCCAGGCTTCCATTGCAAAGGTGCTTCCCGAAGGGGGAGCAATCTCTGAGGAGAAAACTTGCGATGCCGAAGGGATAGGCGGATATTATATACAGACTTCCGGAGACGGTATTGTTACCGCCTATGCGGTCAAGAGCACTACCGGCGGTTTCGGAGGCCCTGTTACCCTGATGGTCGGCGTGCTTCCCGACGGCACCGTTTTCAACACTTCAGTGCTCTCGCATTCCGAAACCCCTGGTCTTGGAGCAAAGTGCACCGAGGAGGGGTCTTCTTTCCGCGAGCAGTGGAAAGGTTTCAAGGGAAATCTTGCGGTAAAGAAAGACGGTGGAGACGTGGACGCGATCACCGCTTCTACCATTACTTCACGTGCATACACCAAGGCTGTCGCCCAGGCGGTTGCTCTTGTTAACGGCTTGGCCGGCACTGATACCAAGGAGGAATAAGCTATGGCAAATAAGTTATCGTTGATTACCAAAGGGCTTCTTAAAGAGAACCCGACCTTCGTTCTGGTGCTTGGCATGTGTCCTACTCTGGCCACCACCACGTCTGCAATGAACGGTCTTGAGATGGGGCTTGCGACCATGTTCGTGCTCATTCTATCCAACATAGTGATATCTCTGATTGCTCCGGTAGTACCCGACAAGGTGCACATCCCGGTTTATATCGTGGTCATCGCCACTTTTGTCACTGTGCTCCAGTTGCTCATGCAGGCTTTTACTCCCGATGTTTACAAGACTCTCGGCCTCTTTATTCCGCTGATCGTTGTAAACTGCATTATCCTTGGCCGTGCCGAGGCGTTTGCAAACAAGAACGGAGTCTTGGATTCCGCTCTGGACGGAATCGGTATAGGACTTGGCTTTACCCTGTCGCTTACCGTAATAGGCATTGTCCGTGAGATACTTGGCAGCGGCGCCATCTTTGGTTGGAAATTTATTTCCGGTGACGGAATACTTGCCTTCGTGATGGCTCCGGGTGCATTCCTTGTGCTGGGCTATCTGATGGTTCTGTTCAACAAAATCGCTAAAAAATAGGACGAAATGGAATATCTGCTTATAATCATCTCGGCGATCTTCGTCAATAATATCGTCCTGGCGCAGTTCCTGGGCATCTGCCCTTTCCTGGGCGTATCAAACAAGCTGTCCACGGCCAGCGGAATGAGCCTCGCCGTGTGCTTTGTGATCACCTTCGCAACTGTTGTCACTTACCTTATTAACCAGTACCTGCTGGAGCCCTTTGGGCTGACATTCCTGCAGACCATTGCCTTTATTCTGGTTATAGCTGCTTTGGTGCAGATGGTTGAAATCGTGCTCAAGAAGGTCTCACCGTCACTTTATCAGGCTTTGGGCATCTTCCTTCCCCTCATCACTACAAACTGCGCCGTTCTTGGCGTTGCCATCAACGTCGTCACCAAAGAATTTACCTTTGGCGGTGAAGCTCACATGCTGAATCTTGGCGAAGCGGCGGTTTACGCATTTGCAACCTCGCTCGGTTATGGTCTTGCAATGGTGCTGTTCGCCGGCATCCGCGAGCATCTGGCGGGCAACGATGTGCCCAAAGCGTTCAAGGGACTTCCTATCGCGCTGGTGTCAGTAGGCATTATGGCTCTGGCGTTCCTTGGTTTTTCGGGAATTGTTTAACGGCCTCATACACAGGCGCGTAATATTGTTTTTTAAGGGTGGCATTATATGATGATGCCGCCCTTATTGCAAGTTCTGTACTTCTGGGGAGGGTTTCATAAAGAAGTATGCCTCCGCCAATGAAGGCGGCTGCATAGAGTCCGGAAACAAAGCATCCTGTGCCGAGTGCAAGTATTGAACTTTGAAGCAGAAAGTATTTTCCGGCCGCGGGCCACTGCCCTGCG
>CACXHM010000115.1 GCA_902767465.1 uncultured Bacteroidia bacterium | reverse complement strand
TCGCGCAAGGCATGCCCCGGAGCCCTGTTCATTGCAGTAAAGGGCTGCAATGCCGACGGACACGCCTTCATCCAGGACGCAATCTCCAAAGGCGCCAGTGCCGTAGTAGATGCCGACCGCAGGGCCCTCGCACTCTGCGCCGACAATTTCTTCGGACATCCGTCCGGGAAACTGCAGCTGGTGGGCATTACCGGCACCAACGGCAAAACCACCACGGTAACCCTGCTTTACCACATGTTCCGCAGCCTCGGATACGAGTGCGGACTGCTCTCTACCATAGCAAATTACGTAGGAACCAAGCGCAGCGAAACCGCCAACACCACAGCCGACCCCATCACCATCAATTCCCTGCTCGCCCAGATGGCGGAGGCCGGATGCCAGTACTGCTTCATGGAAGTCAGTTCCATAGGTCTGGAACAGGAGAGGACAGCCGGACTGGAGTTTGCCGCAGGAATCTTCTCGAACCTCACCCACGACCATCTCGACTATCACAAGACTTTTGCCGAGTACATACGCTGCAAGAAACTCTTCTTTGATTCTCTCGGAAAGGGAGCCGTAGCAATCATCAATGCAGACGACAAGAACGGAAGCGTGATGGTGCAAAACTGCGACGCAAAGATCATGACTTACTCATGCCGGGGAGCAGCCGACCACAGATGTAAAGTGATTGAAGAAAGTTTCGACGGAATGCTGCTGCGCATCGACGGAACAGAAGCTTGGACAAGGCTCACCGGAAAGCATAACGCATATAACATACTCGCCATCTACTGCACTGCACTTGCTTTGGGGACGCCTGCGGATGAGGCTCTGCTTGCAATCAGCAAGCTCTCCCCCGCTCCGGGAAGGCTCGAAACCATAAACGGTCCGAAAGGCATCACTGCGGTGATAGACTATGCGCACACCCCCGATGCACTTGAAAACGTGTTGCAGACCCTGCGTGACATTGCTCCCGAGCGCGAACTGGTGTGCCTGTTCGGATGCGGAGGCGACCGCGACCGAAGCAAACGTCCTGAGATGGCAGCGGTGGCAGAGCGCCTTGCAGACCGCATTTTCGTCACCTCCGACAACTGCCGCACCGAGGACCCCGACGCCATTATTGAAGAAATCAAGACCGGCTCAGCCCCAAAGGCATACTCAAGGCAATATGCATCACCGACAGGCGCGAGGCAATAAAGGCAGCAATAACCACGGCTAAACCAGCCTCCACAATACTGATAGCGGGCAAAGGACACGAAACATATCAGATAATCGGGACGGTCAAGCACCATTTCGATGAAAGGGAAATAATCAACGGAATATTTGAACAGTTAGCATAATGTTATACCATCTTTTCAATCATCTACAGAATCTGCACATCCCGGGAATGGGGCTTATGACCTATCTGTCTTTCAGGGCCATGGCTGCAGTGGTGCTGAGCATGCTCACAGCATTCATCGCAGGCAAAAGAATAATCCGCTGGCTCCAGCGCAAGCAGATAGGAGAGAGCATACGCGACCTCGGACTTGCCGGGCAGATGGAGAAGAAAGGCACTCCCACCATGGGTGGCATCATCATAGTGCTGTCGCTTCTGGTGTCGGTACTGCTGGTCTGCGACCTCACCAACATCTACATCCAGCTTCTTATCCTTACCACGCTCTGGTGCGGCGGCATAGGCTTCGCCGATGATTATATTAAGGTGTTCAGGCACAACAAAGAGGGCATGTCGGAAAAAGGCAAACTCGTACTGCAGTTCGGGCTGGGCCTGATCGTGGCACTCACCGTATGCATCAGCCCGGACATTCCCACCGACAAGCTCATCACCACCATCCCCTTCGTAAAAGCCCATGAATTCGATTATTCCTGGCTCTCCCCGTTCCGCGGACAGCTTGGCGTGTATTGCTCATGGGGTATCTACATGATCATGATCATCATAGTGGTGCTGGCATGTTCTAACGGAGTCAACCTTACCGATGGCCTTGACGGTCTGTCCGCAGGCACTTCCGCCATCGTTTCAGTAGTGATAGGTCTGCTTGCATACGTTGGAGGCAATGTCCTCAACGCCGACTATCTGAACATAATGTACATCCCCGGAACGGGCGAAATCGCCATCTTCATGGCCGCCCTGGTGGGAGCGCTGATAGGCTTTCTCTGGTACAACACCTTCCCGGCCCAGGTATTCATGGGCGATACCGGAAGCCTCACCATTGGCGGCATCATCGGAGTGAGCGCAGTGCTTATCCGCAAAGAACTTCTCCTGCCCCTGCTTTGCGGGATATTCCTTGTGGAAAGCGTCAGCGTGCTCATCCAGAAATACTGGTTCAAATATACACGCCACCGTTACGGCGAAGGCAGGCGTGTCTTCCTGATGGCCCCCCTTCACCATCATTACCAGAAGAAGGGAGAACCGGAACCGCGCATCGTATCGCGTTTCTGGATAGTAGGGATAATACTCGCAGTAGGAACATTGGCATTGCTTAAAATCAGGTAAATAATATGGCAAGAATGGTTATCCTCGGCGGTGCCGAGAGCGGAGTCGGAGCAGCTGTGCTCGCAAAGGTAAAAGGCTATGATGTCTTCCTTTCAGACAACGGAACTATTAAAGATGATTATCTTAAGACCTTGAAGGAATGGGACATTCCCTTCGAGCAGGGAGGACATACCGAAAGCCTCGTGCTGAATGCCGACGAAGTGGTGAAGAGCCCCGGTATTCCTTCCAGCGCCCCGCTGGTGCGAAAGCTCACCGAACAGGGAACCCACATCATCTCCGAAATAGAATTCGCTGCCCGATATGACAGCGCGAAAAAGGTGTGCATCACCGGCTCCAACGGCAAAACCACCACCACAAGCATTATTTACTATCTGCTGCAGAACGCCGGACTCAACGTGGGCCTCGGAGGGAATATCGGAAAGAGCTACGCGATGCAGGTAGCGACCGAAAAGCACGACTATTACGTACTGGAAATCAGCAGCTTCCAGCTGGACAACTGCTACGATTTCCGGCCCGACATCGCTGTTATAACCAATATCACGCCCGACCATCTCGACCGCTACGACCACAACCTGGAGAACTATGTGCGCAGCAAATTCCGCATCACTCAGAATCTGCGCCCCGAAGACTGCTTCATCTTCGATTCGGACGATGCCATAACCATAGAGCACCTCAGCAAAATCGTGCTCCAGGCACAGATGCTGCCATTTACACAGAAAGGCGAAGTGCAGCAGGGCGCATTCCTCCGCGACGACCGCATCGTAGTGCGCTACCAGCAGAGCGAAAGCGAGATATACTTGCGCGAACTTGCCCTCGGCGGAAAACACAACATCTACAATTCCATGGCCGCAGCCCTCGCCGCCAAGGCCGCCGGAATCGACAACAAGATAATCCGCGAAAGCCTCAAGAGCTTCCAGCCCGTGGAACACAGGCTGGAACCCGTGCTCAGTGTGGGAGGAGTCCTGTATATCAACGACTCCAAGGCTACCAACGTTGACGCCGCATGGTATGCCCTCGAATGCCAGACCAAGAAAGTGGTCTGGATCGTGGGCGGCACCGACAAAGGCAACGACTACAGCGTGCTGAACGATCTGGTGAAAGAGAAGGTAAAGGCAATAGTCTGCCTCGGCGTGGACAACGCAAAAATACACTCCGCGTTCGAAGGAATCGTGGGAAGCGACAGGATCTGCGACACCCTCAGCGCCGAAGCGGCCGTAAAGGCTGCGGCAGGATTCGCCTCCCAGGGAGACGTGGTTCTGCTCAGCCCCTGCTGCGCAAGTTTCGATCTTTTCCGCAACTACGAAGACCGCGGCGAGCAATTCAAAGAAGCTGTAAGAAGACTTTAACACACATGGCTGCAAAGAAGACGATCTGGAACTGGTTCGAAGACACCCGAGGCGACAAGGTTGTCTGGATGATAGTGCTGATGCTGATAATGTTTTCCATTCTCTGCATCTTCTCATCTACATCCCGCCTTCTCGGCCCAGGGCAGAGCAGGCTCGACCTGGTCTGGGATCACCTTAAGATCGTCATCTTCGGACTGCTTTTGATCATAGGATGCTATTTCATTCCGGGCATCAAGTTCTTCCGTACCCTCTCCAGCATGGGTTTCTGGGTCTCTTTCGTTTTGCTGGCATTCCTGATTTCCGGCCTCAACCTCGGCCCGGTCAGGTCCATCGAACTGAACGGAGCCAGGCGCATCATACAGATGGGCGGTCTGCAGCTGCACGTGAACGAAGTCGTGAAAGTGGCAATGGTGCTGTATCTCGCATGGGCAATCGACGCTTTCAAGCGCAAAGACCTGCGACTGTTCAAAGACAAACCCACGCTGCAGAAGATATATTACATCTACGCACCTTTCATCCTTATCACCTTCATGGTGCTTCCGGGCAGCAACTCGGCTGCACTTTTCACCGGAGGGATCATGTTCCTCGTCATCCTGCTGGGCGGAGGCTCCGGGAAAGACATGTTCAAACTGCTGCTTGCAGGTGCCGTGCTTCTTGGCCTGTGCGTAGGAGTCTGGAAGCTTTCGGGAGGAAAGGTGCTGGGTCGTATCGGCACCGGCATTTCCAGGATATTCGACGATGAAGACTACGAAGCCATGGTGATGAAATCAAGGGCAGGATCGGTTGAGTATTACAAAGCTCTCGACGAAATCCGTCAGCCCTACAGCGCCAAGATAGCCGTTCATCAGGGAGGGCTCATCGGCAAAGGGCCCGGCGGAAGTACACAGAGATATGTCGTACCGGACATTTCGGAAGACTATATGTACAGTTTTATCATAGAGGAATACGGAATGCTGGGAGGACTCGTGATAATGATACTCTATCTTGGACTGATGGCGAGGGGGGCGCTCATAGCCCGCAACTGCGGCAATGATCTCTATGCAAAACTGGCGGTGGCGGGACTCGTACTGCTGATCAGCGGCCAGGCCTTCCTGCACATCTGCGTAAACGTGGACATCGGCCCAATGACGGGACAGACACTCCCGCTGGTGAGCCACGGAGCATCGGCTTTCCTCTGCTTCTGCATCGCATTCGGAGTGATACTTTCCATCAGCAAGACGGCATCCACCCGCATGGCGAAGGAGCAGCGCATGGCGGATCCCCTTGTGGACAGGCTCTCCGATCTGGATCAGTTCGAAACGGGCGAAGCGACAATGGACGAAGAATTATATGAAGACTATGAAGTATAAGAAAATACGTGCAATCATCAGCGGAGGCGGCACGGGAGGACATATCTTCCCGGCAATATCCATCGCCGACAAACTCATGGAACTCAATCCCGAAAACGAAATCCTTTTCGTGGGAGCGGAGGGCAGAATGGAGATGGAAAAAGTGCCGGCGGCAGGATACAAGATCGAGGGGCTGCCTATCAGGGGTCTGCAGAGAGGACTCAGTCTCAAGAACATACTAGCAGACATCAAACTACCGTTCGCCCTTCTCAAAAGCGAAAGGATGGCAGCACGGCTGATAAAGGATTTCAAGCCGGATGTGGCGATAGGCGTGGGAGGATATGCCAGCGCACCTCTTCTGCGGCGTGCAACCGCCCTTGGCATTCCGTCTCTCATCCAGGAGCAGAACGGTTTTGCCGGTCTCACAAACAAGATGCTTTCAAAAAAGGCGGACGTGATATGCGTGGCCTACGAGGGAATGGAACGGTTCTTTCCTGCAGAGAAGATAGTCTTCAGCGGCAACCCGATTCGCAGGGATTTCCATCCATACGGAGAAGAAGAGCGCACGAAAGCTTTCGATTTTTATGGGCTTGACCCCTCCAAAAAGCACATCCTGGTAGTGGGAGGAAGCCTTGGCAGCCGCACGCTCAACGAGGCAATGAAAAAATGGATAACCGACGGATGCCCGGCCGGAGAGGACGTGGAAGTGATATGGCAGTGCGGAAAATATTACAAGGCCGGAATAGACGCTTTCATGCAAGGACGTGTCCTTCCCTCCATCCACTACTCCGATTTTATTGCAAGGATGGACCTCGCCTACGCAGCCGCCGACGTAGTTATTTCGCGAAGCGGCGCTTCTTCCATCTCGGAAATTTGCGCCGTGGCACGCGCAGCGGTCTTTGTGCCCTCTCCAAACGTTGCGGAGGATCATCAGACCCATAATGCCATGGCCTTGGTAAACAAGAACGCAGGCCTCATGGTAAGAGACGATGAGGCGGCGGAGAAACTGCTTCCAACCGCGCTCGCCCTCGCAGCCGACCCGGCAAGAGTAGCTGAAATCGAGAAAAACGTTGCAATGCTTGCAAAGCTTGATGCTGCCGGCACGATTGCGGAAGAGATATATAAACTTGTGTAGAAAATGGCATATTCAAACATATACTTCATCGGCATCGGGGGCATTGGCATGAGCGCCATTGCCCGATACTACAAGTTCCGCGGATTCAGCGTGGGAGGCTACGACCGCACCCCGTCACCGCTTACACGGGAACTTGAGTCGCAAGGCATCCCCGTGCATTACGAAGACGACCCGTCGCGCATTCCTACCCGCGTGGAAGAGACCCTGGTTGTCTATACACCGGCAGTGCCGGACGACCTGAAGGAGCTGCAGTATGTAATGGAAAACGGCTACCGCGTCATCAAGCGCAGCCGCATGCTGGGCGAAATCGCAGAAGGGCAAAAGTGCCTTGCCGTTGCAGGCACACATGGAAAAACCACCACATCCACCCTCATTGCCCATATCCTTACCGAGAGCAAGGAAGGATGCACGGCATTTCTCGGCGGGATTTCAAAGAACTACGGCACAAACGTTCTGATGAGCGAAAACAATGTCGTGGTTGCCGAGGCCGACGAGTTCGACCGGAGTTTTCTCCAGCTGTACCCGGATATTGCGGTGATAACAGCCATGGACGCCGACCATCTCGACATATACGGAGACCTTGAGCATGTCCAGGAAGCATACAGGCAGTTTGCATCGCAGACAAGCGGCAGCATTGTCGCAAAGCTTGGCCTGCCCCTCGACCAAGATGCTTTCAAGGCAAGAATCTATTCATATCATTTCAATGACACACGGGCTGATTTCCATGCCGAAAACATCAGCATGGATGCCCTGGGTCATTACAGCTTCGACCTGCGCCATCCCGGCGGGCTCATCCCTGCAATCCGTGTAGGAACCCTCGGCAAACTTAACGTCGAGAACAGCGTAGCAGCAGCCGCGGTATGCCTGCTGCACGGCACGGCGGAAGACGCTATCCGCAAAGCCATAGGGAGTTTCCAGGGAGCAAAACGCCGTCTGGACGAGCAGCTGAATACCCGCAGCGTCACCTACATCGACGACTACGCCCACCATCCTGCGGAACTTGCGGCAGCAATCACATCCATCAGAGAGATGTTTCCGGGCAGAAAAATCACCGGCATCTTCCAGCCGCATCTCTACACCCGTACAAGGGACTTTGCCCCCGAATTTGCACAGGCACTGAGCGCACTCGACAAACTGGTCCTGCTGCCCATCTACCCCGCCCGCGAAGAACCCATACAGGGAGTGTCTTCCGGAATAATATTTGAAAAGGTTACTGCCCCGGAAAAGATTCTGCTCGAAAAAGAGGATCTGATGGACTGGCTTGAGAAGGAGCCGGTGGATGTACTGGTGACCTTCGGTGCCGGGAATATCGACCGTTTCATCGACCCTATAAGAGAACTGTTGCTCGCAAGAATATGAAAAAAGGCTGGAAATACCTGCTCGCAGCCACGGGGCTGACGCTCTTCCTGTGCGTAGTCGCACTGGTAGTGGACTCTTCGCACGCGCGCAGGCATCTGGTCACATGCAACAACATCGATATCCGCTTCCACGACTCTCTGGCTTTCCTGAGCGCCGATGACGTCCGAGCAGTACTTGACAGGGAGTGTCCGTCACTGATCGGACAGAGGATAGACAGTGTGCGCCTTGGCAGCATAGAAGAGATTCTGGAGGAGAAAAGCGCAGTGCGCAGCGCCGAAGCCTGGGTATCTTCCGACGGAGTTCTCCATATAGGAATAGTGCAGAGGGATCCTGTGGCGAAACTGGTGCACGGGAACAGCATCTGCTTCATGGATGCCGAAGGTTTCATCTTCCCAATGCAGGGCAACTGCACAAAAGAAATACCGGTTTTCGAAGGCCAGTTCCCGACAGTCGGAAAGGCAAAATCGGAAATAATGGAATTGGTACGGTATATGGACAGGCATTCCCTTTCAAAAAGGTTTCCCCTGATTGAGATCAGCCCGGGAGGATCCCTTACACTCCACCCGGCAGCCGGACCGGAAACAATAGTTTTTGGAAGCGCCACATCGATAGAAGAGAAGTTTTCAAAAATAGCCACCTACTACAAAAACATCAGGCCGGCAGAAGAGGCTGAGCAATACCGTTATGTAAACGTCCGCTACAAAGGACAGATCATCTGCAGAAAGAAAGCAAAAACAAAATAATATATGGAAGAAAGATACATTGCGACCGTGGACCTCGGCACGTCCAAAATAGCCCTTGCCGTTGCAAGGGTATCAGGAGACGATGCCGAGATACTCTACTACAAAACCACCCCTTCGGACGGGGTCCGTTACGGATGCATCTATAATCCCACCAAGGCATCCGTTCCCCTCAAGGCTGCAATCAGGGAGGCAGAAGACGAACTTGGCATAAAAATTACACAGGTTGTGATCGGAGTGCCCCGCTTCGGCGTAAAGCAGGAGATTTCCAGTGCCAAGATAGAACGCAGCGATGCCGAAAGCTGCATCACCCGCGAAGAAGTCGACGACATCAAAAACCTCGCGCTCGATTCGTATCCGCTCGACGATGCCGACCGGCAGGAAATCTACGGAGCGTCCGCCCAGTCTTTCAGCACCGACGATTCTTTGGGCTGTACGGAGGAAGATGTGATAGGGATGCCCAGCGCAATGCTCGAAGGCAATTTCAAGGTTTTCATCGGGCAGAAGAAGGCAACCCACAATATCGACATAATGCTCAACAAGTCGGATGTAGCGCTCGCCTGCAAATATTTTCTTCCGCCGCTGACCGCAGATGCGGTTCTCGGAGCCGACGAGAAAGAAAACGGTGTAGCCCTGGTGGAGATAGGAGCCGGAGTCAGTTCCGTCACCATCTATCAGGGAGGAATACTCCGCTACTACTACTCCATTCCATTCGGAGGACAGAGCGTAACAAACGATATAAAGATGGAATGCGGCTTCGGGGCAACCCTCGCCGAGAATATAAAACTCGGTTTCGGATCATGCATGCCCGACAAACTGCAGACCCTCAGCGACAAAATCCTTCAGATACGTGACGAAGAAAACGGCACGGAACAGCAGCTTCCTGTCAAATACCTGGCTGAGATCATCACTGCCCGCATGAAGGAAATATTCGACGCTATCCTGTTTAAAATCCAGGAAAGCGGATATGCCGACAGGCTGCGTGCTGGCGTCGTGCTTACAGGAGGCGGAGCAGAACTTGCAGGATGCGCAGGGCTGTTCAAGGAAATGTCAGGATACAACGTGCGCACAGGATATCCGCGGACGCGGAAGTTCAGTTTCGGAGGATGCTCGGAACTTGGTGAGTCAGATGCGGCCGCAACGATAGGGATGCTGCTTCACGCCAGGGAAGACAGCCATCTGAACTGTCTCGATGCAGTCACCGGAGCCAAAACAGGCACGACTGCCTTGCTCCGCAACTCCGCTTCGACTGTCTTGCCCGGCAACGTAGAAGAGGAGCCTGCAGATGTCACCGACACTGTATTCGATCCCGAACCGGAAAAGCCGGCAGAGAAGAAACCAAAGCAGAAAAACACCGAAAAGAAGCAGCTTCGGGTTTATGAGTGGTTCAAAAAGAATACTCAGGAAGTGGTCAGGAAAGGAGAAGACCTTGTAGGCACCCTTTTTGACCAGATGGAAGAAAATTAAAAGCGCAATGCCATGGAAGAAGACAACATCATGATAACCCCCAGCAGCTGGTCACCCACCAAAGCTACCATCAAAGTCCTTGGAGTAGGAGGTGGAGGATGCAATGCAGTCTCATATATGTATGAACAGGGCATAGAAGGTTGCAGCTTCATAGTCTGCAACACAGATTCAATGCACCTTTCTGCAAGCCCGGTTCCCTCCAAAATCCAGCTTGGTCGCGGACTTGGAGCAGGAACGAACCCCACTAAAGGCCGGAATGCTGCCCTCGAAAGCCAGGATATTATCAAGGAAAAAGTCCTTGACGACAAGACCCAGATGCTCTTTATTACCGCAGGCATGGGCGGAGGTACCGGCACCGGAGCCACTCCGGTGATCGCCAAAATGGCGAAAGAGCGGGGCATCCTCACGGTCGCAGTGGTCACCATACCCTTCCTGAACGAAGGGAAAAAGGCTCTTTCACGTGCCCTGGACGGCATTCACGAACTCGAGAAGAACGTAGACAGCCTCATCATCATCAACAACGAAAGGCTCTACGATTACTACGGCGACCAGCTCATTCACGACGCCTTCCCGAAGGCAGACGAGGTGCTGGCAACAGCCGTGCGCGGAATCATCGAGATCATTCAGAAGAAAGGCTACATCAATGTGGACTTCGAAGACGTGAAGACCATGATGAAGGACAGCGGCATGGCCCTTATGGGCTGCGGCACCGGATCAGGCCCGGACCGCATCAAAAAGGCCGTCAAAGAAGCCTTCGAGTCTCCCCTGCTGAACGATTTTGATCTCAAAACCGCCAAGAACGTACTGGTAAACATCACCGGAGGACGTAACGAGAAGGGGCTCACAATGGACGACATGAAGGAGATAAACCGCCTTATCGATGAATATACCGGCGGCGACAACAATTTCAAGCGCGGTCTCATATGGGATGATGATTCGCAGATTGGAGACACCATCCACATTACATCTATCGTCGTGGGGCTGCGTTTTACCGATGTCATCGGGCCGGGCTTGAGCGATGCCGACAATTATATTCCTATCACCCGGGATTATGTTTACGACAAGGGCGAACTTGCCCAGGGCGAAGGCATCAGCCTGCAGACCGACAACAGTTCCCATATCGGATACAACAACAAGATCGGAGAACGTATCTTCCGTTACGATCCCGATCAGCCCCCGGTACTGCTTGCAATGGAAAAAAGTACCCTCGAAAACGAACCGGCAATACGCCGCAAACCTAAAAAGACAGAATAATGGCCAGAAGAACACGAGTTAGATTCGCACCGTCACCTACAGGACCGCTGCACATGGGCGGAGTCCGCACCGCTTTGTATAACTATCTGTATGCCAAACAAAACGGAGGAGATTTCATTCTCCGCATCGAAGACACCGATTCGCACCGTTTCGTGCCGGGCGCCGAGCAATATATAATCGAGTCCCTTCGCTGGTGCGGCATCATCCCGGACGAGGGAGTGGATGCCGATGGAAAAGTAGTGGAGGTCGCTTCAGACAAGCACCCCCATGCACCATACAGGCAGAGCCAGCGCAAAGGCATCTACCGTAAATATGCCGAAGAACTTGTGGAGAAGGGATTCGCTTATTATGCTTTCGATAGCGCAGAAGCACTTGCCGAAGCACGTGCAGAGGCCGAGAGCAAAGGTCAGACCTTCATCTATAATTATGAGAGCCGCCTGCAACTGCGCAACTCCCTCACCCTGCCCCCGGAAGAGGTTTCACGTCTGCTTGAGCAGACCACAGACTGGACGGTACGTTTCAAAATGCCGGAAAATGAAACCGTAGAAATGGACGACATGATACGCGGTCACATCTGCGTGAACACATCCACCCTTGATGACAAGGTGCTTTGGAAACGCGCCGATGAGCTGCCCACCTATCATCTCGCCAACATAGTGGACGACCATCTCATGGAGATTACAGAGGTGATCCGCGGGGAGGAATGGCTTCCTTCGCTGCCGCTGCACTACCTGCTTTACAAGGCGTTCGGATGGGAAAGACCCCGGTTTGCACATCTATCGCTGCTGCTGAAGCCCGTCGGCAACGGCAAACTCAGTAAACGGGACGGAGACAAGCTCGGTTTCCCGGTTTTCCCGCTTCGCTGGGTCAATCCGGAAGGAGAGACTTCCCGAGGATATCGCGAGGACGGCTACTTCCCCGAAGCATTCGTAAACATGCTTGCAATGCTTGGCTGGAACCCCGGTACCGAGCAGGAGATCTTTTCGATGGAAGAACTGGTAAAGGCATTTTCTATGGACAAAGTGCAGAAAGCCGGCGCCAAATTCAATCCGGAAAAAGCAAAATGGTACAACCGCGAGTATCTGAGGATGAAATCTGACGAAGAGCTCACCGACCTGTTCGTCCCGGTGCTGGAGCAGAACGGCATCACAGTTACCGGATGTTTCAAATGTCCTGTGAGCCACGACTTTGCAGCATGTTCAGTCTCTAAGAACTATGTCAAGAGCGTAGTTGAACTGATTAAGGAACGTGCTACGTTCGTTGCCGATTTCTGGGATATTGCGTGGTATCTGTTCAAGGCTCCCGCCGAGTTCAATGAGAAGGATACCGCAAAATTCTGGAAAGAAGAGAATATTGCCGCAGCACGCAAGGTGACGGATTTCATATGCAATTTTGACGGCCCATGGACAAAGGATAACATTGAAAGTGGGTTGGAAGAATACATCCGCAGCAACGAGTGGCCGATGGGTAAGGTTATGAACTGCATCAGGATTGCCCTCACCGGTTCCGGCAGCGGCCTTGGCATTGCCGATATCGTTTTCAGGATTGGCAAAGAGGAATTTAAGAAGAGAATGGAAGTTTTGTAAATAATTGGAATTATGATTATTGGAATCTGCAGCGACCACGCCGGACTGGACTATAAGAGCCGGCTGATCAAATATCTTGAGAATCACGGATATAAAGTTGTCAACTTCGGCACCGACACGCCTGAGAGTTGCGACTACCCCGACTTCGCCCATCCCCTGGCCTCGGCAGTGGAAGCTGGCACGTGTGATGCAGGCATTGCCATCTGCGGTACTGGCAACGGGATGGCCATTACTCTGAATCATCATCGCGGCATACGCGCAGGACTCGCCTGGAACACGGCGGTCGGAGCGCTTGTAAAAGAGCACAACAACGCCAACGTG
>CACXHM010000114.1 GCA_902767465.1 uncultured Bacteroidia bacterium | reverse complement strand
GATGTTGCACAAGTGGCCGTAATTGCCCTTGTCCTCATAATCTGTCTCCTCGGCGATGAGCCGTTCCATCCGGGAAAGAACATCGGCCTGCACCTCAGGGGTAAGTTTCTTGAACAGAACGGCATAGCGGCCGTTCATAACCATGTTCAGAGGTTTGTATTCTTTCTTCATAAGAACTGTTACAGGGATGAGGTTACCAAGACAAATGAATGATTTTTCCATTGCCCAGGACATCGCTGCCCCACATGAGAAATGCGGTTCCGGGGCGAACTTTGCCGCGTAGCAGTTTCCGGGTGTCGGTGTAGAACATGCTGCAACGTCGCAGGTGGGTGCCTGTCTCGGCCGCAATAGCTTTGGCGTCATTGACGAAAAAGTACATCCGGGCCGATTCGTTTCCCGATTTCCGCACAAAACGGTTAGCAATGGACAGCCCCAGTTTGTCGGCAGCGTCAAACACCAGCTCTCCTTTGGGGAACAAACTTTTCAGCGCTCTGATGAATCCTGTAACCTTCTCGTGCGTAAAATACTGAAAGACGCCGGACACAAGGATGAGCGTGGGAAGGGTGCGGTCCATGCCTTCGGCCCAGTCCAGGGCGAACAAGTCACCGGGGATGAGCGTTTCATTCGGCTCGGTTCCCAGAACCCTTTCGCGTGTTGCGATGACCTCCGGCAAATCCGAACTGTAGAAGTGTGCGCTGCTCTCCCCTATCCGATGGCAGGCTGTATCGAGCCCGCACCCCAGGTTCACCACATTGCCGGATTCATTCGTACGGGACAGGAATTCCCGGGTAATACTGTCCAGGTTATGATAGCGCGCCACGGAGGCCAGGTTAAAGTATTCTCCGGCAGCCTTTTGAATGCTGTCGGAAGGGATTTCACCTTCAAGGGAAAGTGCCTTTGCATCAAAAAAATATTCCGGAAAACGCTTGGATGCATAAATCCTTGCTGCAAGCGGTATGAAGAGCGTGTCCGGTACGCCTTGAAAATTTGCCATGTGCAAAAATAAGGAAGAAATAATGCAATCGAGTTGCAAAGTTCATCCCCTTACTGAAAACACGCAGCGGCACAAGACATTAAAGGGTCGCTGATTTTGCCGAAGGTGGCCTGTCGGCAGTATCCGCCGGGCTTTTCCCATGAGGTAGCGCCGGATATAGCGCGAGGTGCTTTCGTCTGTGTGTGCGGGAACCCCGCAAAACTTCTCAAGTTCAACGACTAAACCTGACCCGAGCGATACTCGGAAGGCGTTTTGCCGATGGTGCGCTTCAGGTAGCGCGTAAGCATCGGCGGCGCAGGGAAATGCATCCGGTCCGTGACCTCCGTAAGGGTCAGGGCCGGGTCATTCAGTAACAGCAGAATCTCGTGGACCGCATAGTACTCGATCCAGTGCAGGGCGCTTTTACCGGTGATTTTCTGGCAGATGGCCGATAGGTACTTGGGCGTCACGCACAGCTCCGAGGCATACCAGGCCACTTCCCTGCTCTCCCGGCAATTCTGCTGGACAAGCGTCAGGAAACGCATAAAGAGACTGGCCGAATTGTCGTCGGTATCGGCCTTTTCCATCTCACGGGAATAAATGTCCCACATGTCCATGAGAAGAAGCTGGAACACGCGGCCCACCAGTTCGTCGTGGAAGATGACGCGCCCGGAGTGGATTCTGCGCCAGAACTGTGCGAAGTCGGCCTCGATGATGTCCCACTCCCCTGCCTCCAGATGGAAAACCGGGTGGGTTTTGATATAGACATAGCCCTTGGTGGCCCACACCTGCTCCGGGTTGTAAAGATTCAGGAAAGGATTGGAAATCAGGAGGATATCGGCATCAAAATCGGCCGAATAACTGACGTTGGAAATGAGCGTGGTCATCTGCCAGATGACAAGGTCCCCGGGACCGGCCTTGAAAGGTTTTCCCATGGCCTCAAACTGCATCTCGCCGCTTCGGCACAGGATGTGGCAATGATAGTTTTCCTTATAGGCGTCCGGATACTTTCCGTCACCCAGGGTATTGAATATCAAAAAATCTTCCATACCCACGAAGGTACGGAAGATTTCTCGCTTATCAAAATTTCCTAGATTCCGTTGGAATCCGTTTTTGCCAGGGCGCCTACAATCTCATGCGCTTTATACGGCTCTTCCAGGAAGGCGATGTCTTCACGGCTCAAAGTCAAATCCACGGCACGGACG
>CACXHM010000113.1 GCA_902767465.1 uncultured Bacteroidia bacterium | reverse complement strand
AATCGTTCAGCAGATCCCTGAGGATGGTGGTGGTTTTGGAGTACTCGGTGAAGAGGATCTGCACGCCCTTGCTCTTGGCGACTTTCTGCCAGGAACCTTCCCATTTGTCGATGAGGCTTTGGAGTTCGGCCACCAGCACGCTGGCGTTCTTGCCTTCAGCTGCGGTGCTGATTATAGCTCCGTAGTTCTTGGGAAGGATGCTGCTTACCAGTGCTTCGAGGCGTTTCTTCTCTTCTTTGCTGGAGATCTTTTGCGACACGTTTACCTTGTCGGCAAAAGGCATCAGTACTATGTTGCGTCCTGCCAATGAAATTTCCGCAGTGAGACGCGAACCTTTGGTGGATATCGGCTCCTTGACTATCTGAACCATGATCATCTGACCGGGGGAAAGATGATCTTCTATGCGTCCTTCCTTTCCGAGCACCGGGCCGAGTTTTGTGTTGGAGAACAACTGCTTGAGATTTTTGTTGGGATTGCTCTCCTTTACAAAACTGTCGAAGGCTCCGAAATGCAGGCCGAGGTCGAGATAGTGGATAAAACCCTCCTTGTTGTCGCCGATGTCCACGAAAGCCGCGTTGAGCGAAGGAAGCAGTTTCTTGACACGTCCAAGAAAAACGCTGCCTACCGAAAAACTGTGCCCCTCGTTGGATTCCCTGGCGAGTTCAATAAGCCTGTGATTTTCCATCAGGGCTATACGCACTTCCGAAGGGGACTCTTCAACGATAAGGTCTTTTTCGACTTTCTGTTCGTCCATTGCGTGATTTATTGGTTTTTGACAAAAGGAATAGAGGCCCGCCGGATCTCCCGTACGGGCCTCTATCGACTATTTCTTCTTGTGTCTGTTGAGGCGCAAGCGCTTTTTACGCTTGTGCGTAGCCATTTTATGTCTTTTTCTCTTCTTTCCGCTAGGCATAATGATATAGATTAAAAATTATTTCTGCAGAGCTGCAACGAAAATCTTTG
Source organism: uncultured Bacteroidia bacterium (assembly GCA_902767465.1). Taxonomy (GTDB): domain Bacteria; phylum Bacteroidota; class Bacteroidia; order Bacteroidales; family UBA932; genus Cryptobacteroides. The sequence goes on along the minus strand of CACXHM010000113.1, from coordinate 29,530 downwards.
CAGGCTTGAAAGCAGGAACATCGTGTGCGGGAATATTGATGGTGGTCTTCTTGGTGATGTTGCGTGCGGCCTTGGGTGCGCGATGCTTTACGATGAAGCTGCCGAAACCACGGAGATAAACAGGCTGACCCTTTGAAACTGAATTCTTTACGGCTGCCATGAATTCTTCTACAACAACTTGTACCTGAATTTTCTCGATGCCGGTATTCTTGGCGATCTCGTTAACAATGTCTGCTTTAGTCATGATAATATAAGTATTATAATAGTTGTTTTGTCTCTCGAACGGAGTGCAAAAATAGGGTTAATTTTTTAATAATCAAAATAGTTCAGCAGAATTAAAGGCCATTTTTTTGACACATTCCTTCCATCCGTTGTCAATGGCACGGAGATTGACTATATTTGCGCACAGGGTTAATTGTCCCCTGTTACTGACATTTTGACAAATATATGAGAGATAAAGAATATACTATTCCTGCGGGTGCCGAGGTGAGCATCATTCCGGTGATGCAGGCAGAGGGCATGATGAAGATTGATGAGTCTACCCTTCCGGACATTCTTCCGGTGCTGGCTCTCCGCAATGCCGTGCTCTTCCCCGGGACCGTTTTCCCTGTCACAATCGGCCGGGACAAGTCCATAAGGCTCATTCATGAAGCGGAAGAGCATGATATGTTCATTGCCTGTGTGCCGCAGACGGACGTAACTGTGGAAGAGCCTTCCGAGAAAGACCTTTTCCAGTACGGAACCGTAGCGAGAGTGCTCAAGAGCCTTGAAATGCCTGACGGTACCCTTACCGCCATCCTTCAGGGGTTCAAGAGGCTGTCGCTCGATTCGGTCATATCTTATGACCCGTATATGTCGGGTCGGGTGCATTACCTCGACGATTATCTTGCAGACAGTGACCGCACGTCGTTGAAGGCGATAGCCGATTCCCTTAAAGAACAGGCCGGTCACATCATCCGCAATACTTCCATGGCATCGCGCGAAGCGATAGCGGCCATCCGCGGGATAGATAATTTCCAGTTCCTGGTGAATTTTATCGCCACGACGGTGGAGGTGGACGATTTCTCCGACAAGATGGATCTGCTGCAGTATGACGACGTGAAGGTGCGCGCCATGAAGCTTCTGGGCATGCTCAACATGCAGATGGAGCTCACCAAGATAAAGCAGGACATCAATCAGAAGGTGAAAACCGAGATGGACCAGCAGCAGAGGGAGTACTATCTGAACAGCCAGCTGCGCACCATCCAGGAAGAACTCGGCATGGATGATTCCGAGGATCTCGACGCTCTCAAGGCACGTGCAGAGAAGAAAGACTGGCCCAAGGAGATTGCCGACGTGTTTGAAAAGGAACTGAACAGGCTCTCCCGCTACAACACCAACTCTCCTGACTACAGCATCCAGTACAATTATCTGGATTTCATGCTGAATCTTCCATGGAATGAGACCAGTCAGGACAACCTCGATCTGAACAACGCGCAGAAGGTGCTCGACGAAGATCACTACGGACTTGAAACTGTCAAGGACCGTATCATCGAGTATCTTGCAGTGCTGAAACTCAAGGGGAATATGAAATCGCCCATACTTTGCCTCTACGGGCCTCCCGGAGTGGGCAAGACCAGCCTTGGCAAGAGCATTGCGAGGGCGCTCGGGCGCAAATACGTCCGGATTTCGCTTGGCGGCATGCACGATGAAGCCGAAATCCGTGGCCATCGTAAAACCTATGTCGGAGCTCTTCCCGGACGTATCCTTAACGGCATGGCGCGCGCAGGTACCTCCAATCCCGTCATAGTGCTGGACGAAATCGATAAACTTGCCGCCGATTTCAAGGGCGACCCATCTTCTGCCCTTCTCGAAGCGCTCGATCCGGAACAGAACACCACTTTCCACGATAACTATCTCGACCTGGACTACGACCTCTCGAAGGTGCTGTTTATCACCACGGCGAACACCATATCACCGGTACAGCCGGCGCTTCTCGACCGTATGGAACTGATCAACGTTACCGGGTACCTCGCCGAAGAGAAGATGCAGATAGCCAAGCATTTCCTGATCCCGAAACAGCAGAAGGAGCACGGCCTCGGAAAAGCTGACCTCAAAGTGGACTCTGCAGCCCTGCGGCAGATCATAGACAAGTACACCCATGAATCCGGCGTGCGCGGACTGGAGAAGCAGATTGCGAAGCTCGCCCGGGTGACGGCCAAGAAGATAGCCCTGGGACAGGAACGTCCCGAAGTTATCAAGCCTGAGCACCTGAAGGAATACCTTGGTCTTCCGACAGCATTCCATGACATGATAAAAGGGAATGAAGGTCCCGGGGTGGTTACCGGCCTTGCCTGGACTCAGATGGGAGGAGAAATCCTGTTTATTGAGAGCAGCGTCTCCGCCGGAAAGGGCGTGCTGACAATGACCGGCAGCCTTGGCGACGTAATGAAGGAATCCGCCACCATCGCCTATCAATATATAAAGGCGCATCCTGAACTTGCCCAGACTGATGCGGAAAAATTTGCGACAAAGGATATCCATGTCCATGTGCCGGAAGGGGCAGTTCCCAAGGACGGTCCTTCTGCAGGTATCACCATGGTAACATCCATGATCTCCGCCCTGCGTGGAAGGGGAATCCGCAAGGGCCTGGCAATGACGGGTGAAATGACGCTTCGCGGTCGTGTCCTTCCGGTGGGGGGCATCAAGGAGAAAATACTTGCTGCAAAGCGTGCAGGAGTCCATACGATCGTTCTTTCCGAGGAGAATCGCAAGGATATCGAAGACATAAAGGAAGTTTATGTCAAAGGCCTTGATTTCCATTATGTAAAGACAATAAATGATGTAATCGACTTCGTGTTCTGATGACAGTCCGCATAGAAGAATCATGGCGACGGGCCTTGCAAAGTGAGTTTGATAAACCTTACTTTGAAAGGCTTGTCGCTTTTTTACATGCCGAGAAGGCGTCCGGTCGGACCATTTATCCTCCCGGAAGCCAGATCTTCAGGGCCTTCGACCTTACTCCTGTGGATAAGGTCAAAGTGGTGATACTGGGCCAGGATCCCTACCACGGACCCGGTCAGGCCATGGGCCTTTCATTCTCCGTTCCGGACGGAGTTCCGGCACCTCCATCGCTCAAGAATATCTTCAAAGAGATAGAAGACGACCTTGCGATCCGCATGAGCGGGCGTCCGAATCTTGAGAATTGGGCGCGTCAGGGAGTGCTGCTGCTGAATGCGGTTCTTACTGTGCAGAGTGGCCTTGCGGCGTCGCACAGCAACATCGGCTGGCAGGAATTCACGGACGCGGTTATAAAATTTATTTCGGAAACACGCGAAGGAATTGTATTTTTGTTGTGGGGAAATTTTGCGCGCAGCAAGCGCTCACTCATAGACGAGTCCCGGCACTATGTGCTGGAAGCTGCCCATCCGAGTCCGCTCGCCCGCGGGGCGTTTTTTGGCTGCAGGCATTTTTCCCGCACGAACGAAATATTGTTGAACGAACATAAAACACCCATAAATTGGCAACTGTAGCACTTTTTCCAGGTTCCTTTGACCCCTTTACGGCAGGTCATCTCAATATACTCACGCGGGCTCTCACCATGTTTGACGAGGTCGTGGTGGCTGTCGGTGTGAATCAGGACAAATCCGGATTCTTCACTACGGAACAAAAACTGGATATCATCCGTCAGGCAACAGAAGGGATGAAGGGCGTGCGTGCCGTCAACTACGACGGGCTCACTGTAGAAATTTGCCGTCAGCTTGGCATAAAGCATATCGTTAGGGGAGTACGCAACATGCTCGACTTCGAAAATGAACGCAGCATAGCCGATGCAAACCGCCGCCTTGCGCCTGAGATAGAAACGATAATCATACCTACGGCCCAGGAATTCGCTCATATTTCTTCTTCAGCCGTGCGTGACATCCTGCGCCATAATGGAGATACTTCGCTCTTTATGCCCGAATGGGTGACTCTTCCCAGATAATGAAAAGACTCTGCTGCATAGTTCTTGCCATGATTCTTGGCTTTTCCGCCTTTGCCCAAAAGCAGGTCGGTGCCGAGAACGTACTTGACAGCCTGGTTTTGAATTATGTGGCATCCATGCAGGCAGAAAGTGTGGAAACGAAGGAAGCCGAGTGCGACTTCCTGATATCTTCCGTCCGCGACTCCGTGCTTTTCAACCGTATTGCCGTCACCCTTTTCAATTACTACAGGAATGCTCCTGTCATGGGTGACGAAGCTGTTGCCATCTATCTCTTCGACAAATGGTTCGTTACCGGAAAGACATCCTTCCCGGGTGAGTTTGAGGGGCTCGATGCGGAGATGTTCTGCAATATGAACAGGAATACCCTGCTGGGTATGGACGCTCCGCAGATTGCTTTACGCAGGCCTTGCGGAGGGAAAAGGACGCTGCCCGAAAAAGGACGCACAACGATACTCTGGTTCTACGATACTGCCTGCAGCAAGTGCAAACTGGAAAGCCGGCTGCTGCCGGGAGTCCTGAAGGAGAACCTCGACTTTCCCGTGACCTTGTGCGCTGTTTATGCCGGACAGGACCGCAAGGCCTGGCGGGAGTTTCGCAGAACCTTTAAGGTAGATAGCCCGTATGTGAAAGTCGAGCATTACTGGGATCCGGACTTTGACAGCGATTACCTTCGCTTGTACGGGGTCGTAGCTACACCTAAAATGTATATGGTTGCGCCGGAAGGCAGCATCATAGGACGCCGTCTGGAGCTGGATGCGTTGCCGCAGCTGCTTCCTACGGCCAGAAGAATTCACGAAGTTTTTACTAACACAATACCCTGATGAAAAAGTTGATATTGCTGGTCTTTGCCGCCGTTACGGCAATCTCCATGTCCGCACAGGACAATCCCATGCTCCGTCCGCTTCCGGGTGACCCGGCCGTAAAGGTCGGCAAACTCGACAACGGACTCACCTATTACATCCGCCACAATGAACTCCCCAAGGGCCGTGCGGAATTTTATCTTGCCACCAATGTGGGTGCCATTCAGGAAACTCCCGACCAGGACGGTCTTGCGCATTTCCTTGAGCATATGTGCTTCAATGGCACCGAGCATTTCCCGGGTAAGGGAATTCTTAATTGGCTGCAGAGCATAGGTGCCGAGTTCGGGCGCAATATCAATGCCTCCACAGGTTTTGAAGAAACCCAGTACATGCTGAACAATATTCCTGTGGAGCGTGCCACCGTGGTTGATTCCTGTCTCATGGTGCTTTGTGAATATGCTCATTTTGTGACCAATGCTACGGAAGAAATCGATGCGGAGCGCGGAGTCATCCGTGAGGAGCGTCGCCAGCGCCGCAACGCCTCCTGGCGCAGTTTCGAAGCATCGCTTCCATATTACTTCGGCGATACCAAATATGCGTCCTGCACGCTCATCGGTCTCGAGGAGAGCATCATGGGCTTCAAACCTGAGAGTCTCCACAACTTCTACAGGACCTGGTATCATCCGGATATGCAGGCCGTCGTGGTGGTGGGCGATGTGGACGTGGACCGTACCGAAGCCAAGATCAAAGAAGTCTTTGGCATCATCCCTGCCGAACCCAATCCTGCTGCCAAGCCTGTTATTCCTTTTCCTGCCAACAAGGAACCCGTTGTCGGTGTAATCACTGATCCTGAGACATCCGCTCCTTCTATTGAAATGGCTTGGAAGAGCGAGGCCGCTCCCGAAATGATCAACGCAACTGCTGCCGGTGTGATGCAGGAATTTATCAAGAGTATTATTTCTCAAATGATGGATGAGCGCTTCAACGATATAACCGCGAAGGCTGACGCTCCCTACATCAGCGGCGGTTTCTATATAGGAGACCTTATCTACGAGGCCGTAGAAGCTGCAATGGGTAATGTCACGCTCAAGGAAGACAATATCCTGGGCGGATTCGAGGCATTCTACACCGAGTTGGAACGCATGCATCGTTTCGGTTTCCAAGCCGATGAGTTCGACCGTGCAAAGGCAAACTATATATCGGCCATGGAGACAGCGGCAGAGAAGGCTTCCACGCGTCAGAACCCCCAGTTGGTGCGTCCTCTGCTCAGGAATTTCTTCGACAAGACTCCTTATCTCGACCCCAAGGATAATCTTGAGCTCGGAAAGCAGATATTGAATATGCTTAACGTTGATATCATCAACCAGGTGGCTTCGCAGTTGCTGACCGACGAGAACCTTGTGGTCATCTATACCGGTCCCCAGAAGGATGGTATTGCAACTCCTGCCCCAGAGCAGATTTCCGCATTGCTCGAGAAAGTAAAAGCCTCCGACATCAAGCCTCTTAAGGGAGAGCAGGTTGCAAGCGAGTTCCTGGATGCTTCCAAACTTAAAGGTGCGAAGGTGAAGAAGACTGTCACCGGTCCTTACGGAAGCACGGTATGGACGTTGAAAAACGGAGTTCAGGTTTATGTCCTGCCTACCGACTATCAGAAAGACCAGATCCTGATGCGGCTTTACCGTGAAGGCGGCATCAGCACCGTCCCCGACGCCGACCTTGACTCTTTCGACGACAATATCTGGGCCATGTATAACCAGAACCGTGGTGTTGCATCGTTCTCAGGTACCCAGGTAAGTAAAATGCTCACCGGTAAGAATGTCTCCGTAAATCCCGTTCTGGATAATCTTTATAACGGAGTCCAGGCCAGCTCTACCAAGAAAGACCTCGAGACCGCTTTCCAGCTCATGTATCTGGAGTATGTACAGCCTCGGTTCGACGAGGAAGAGTACCTGGTTGGCGTGAACCAGCTCAAGGGTATCCTCCCCAACGTTCTGAACACACCCAACTTCAAGATGCAGCGCGGCTTCAGCGACCTGGCATACAATAACAATCCCCGTCACAAGGTCATCGACATGAGTACGCTCGAAAATGCCAGCATTGCAACTGTCGAGAAGAACTGGCGCCGCATGTTCTCCGATGCCGCAGGCCTTAAACTCGTGATCGTAGGCGATGTGACCCCCGAAGGCGTACAGCCGCTGGTTGAGAAATACATAGGGTCTCTGCCCAAGGGAAAGAAGGCTCCGGCATGGGTTGATAATAACGACCGTCTTGCGACGGGAGACGTAAAGAAGCTGGACCCTGCCAAGATGGAGACACCCCAGAGTACCGTGTTCCTTTACTATCATGCCCCTGTTACTTACAACTGCGATGTCGAGGCCGCTCTCGATGTTATGTCGTTCGTGATGGATATGAGGTATGTCGCTTCGCTTCGCGAAGAAATCGGCGGAACCTATGGTGCACACACCGCCGGCGGGCAGCAGAAATATCCCAATGAGCAGGCGACTTTCATGGTGCAGTTCCAGTGCAAACCTGAGCTTTGCGATACCCTGCTTACTGTTGCAAAGCGTCAGCTTGCAGAGTTCTGCGCCGAGGGTCCTACAGACGAAGAGTTCCAGATGGCCGTTCTTAACCTCAAGAAGAACATTCCCGAAAGGCGGATTACCAACGGTTACTGGCTGCGTCAGATCCGTAATGTCATCGAAGGTTATGGCGACGAAGATGCAGCATACTCAGCTGCCGTCGAGGCACTTACTCCTGCCAAGGTGAGGGAAGTCGCCGCTGCTGTGGCTGGAGGAGACAATAAGATTGAGTATGTAATGGTTCCTGCAGAATGATGCTGGGAGACGATTTTAAAATATTGGTTGACACTACCAGGGACGGGGTTCGGCATATAACGGCCGAGCCCTCCGTTCTGGTGTGTTCCTGCCAAATCGATTTCGATCTGGTGGACGGAAAAATCCATAATCTGCAATATGTGAAGGGGTGCAACGGCAACCTTCAGGCAATCGGCCGCCTTCTCGAAGGACAGGATGCCCGTCGCGCTGCCGCCACCCTAGCGGGAGTGAACTGTGCCATGCGCGGTACTTCCTGCAGCGATCAGCTTTCGCGGATTATCACAAGGGTGCTTGGGTAGGCCCGCACAGCCCTTTCTGCGACTGCCGGAGTCTTTCTCCGCCTCGCAAAAATACTCATCGGCGAATGCTCCGGACTGCCTTCACTACGCCCAGGTTCCCCGATATTTGTTGAAAGCCCGACGTTTTCTTACGCCGGGTTTCTTCTACCCTGCCCGCGCATGCAGAAACCCCGTCCTGTGATAGGGAGAATACCTTTTTCGTGCAGAAATACGGCGAAAAACCTGTCCGCACCAACAAAAAACAACCGTCCGGGCAGGGAAATCGCGGAAAATCTGCCCGCACCGACAAAATCCATGCGTCCGGGCAGAAAAATGGCTGAAATCCTGCCCGCGTGAGAAATAAATCTGATCTTTCTTGCAATCAAGAAGAAGTTTTTGCTTATTTGTGGAAAATAGATGTGTTATGCACGTGAAGAATGATTTTTGGATGCGGGAGCGGGAGTGTGAACGCATCTTCGCGGCTGGAAAGCCGTACTATCTGATAACTACGGAGCATTCAGAATGGCTCCTGTATAAAACAAGGGAAGAATTCATAGTCGGGTCCAATCTCGTGGCCATATCTGCAGCACGAGCAGAACTCGCTGTTCTGGATGACACAGTGATGAACAATCATCATCACGTATTAGGGAAGGGACGCCGTTCAAACGTTGATGCTTTTACTGATGACCTTCGCGAGAAAATGCGGCGGTATCAGTTATCTCTAGGTAATCCATCGCTGAAGGAGTTGAAGATTCAAGTTGATGAAGTTCTGGATTTAAGGCAGTTCAGAAACTATGTGTGTTATATTGACAGGAATGCATATGTGGCTCGATTGGACAGCACTCCAAACGGTTATCCATGGGGATCGGGGAATCTGTTTTTCAATGGAAATCTCTGTATGATGGCAGAAGGTACTGCCTGGAATACTTTGAGTATAGAGAAACGCCGTAAGATATGCAGGTCCCACGACATAGAACTTCCTGCTTCATACAGGGTTCGCAGCGAACAGATTCTCCGCAGTAGTTTTGTTGATTATAAACATACAGAAAGCCTGTTCAATAGCGCAAATCAGTATTTCTCTATGCTCACTCGCAGGGGAGAGGCCGATGTGGAAATTGCCCGTTTGAAGGGAGAAGGAATACAACTGCCCAACGAAGAGGTTTTCCAGATAGTCGGGAGCTGGTATCCTGAATCCGGCATTCGTAGTTTGGATGCAGCTGAAAGGTTGGAAGTTGCTCGCTCAATGAAGAAGCGTCTGAACAGTTCCAACAAGCAGATTGCGCAGGTGCTCCGTCTGCCTTTAAACGACGTTGACAGGATATTTCCACGGCCGCAATAGTATGGGCGCGGACAGATACGGATAATCTGGGCAGGGAAATCGCGGAAAATCTGCCCGCACCGACAAAATCCATGCGTCCGGGCAGAAAAACGGCAGAAATCCTGCCCGCACCAGCAGAAAACATCCGTCCGGGCAGGAAAATGGCAGAAAACCTGCCCGTGCCAGCAGAAAACATCCGTCCGGGCAGGTCCTTACAGAGCGCGAAGGGCAGATCCTGCCGCTGATTGCAGCGGGGCTCTCCAGCCCGCAGATTGCCGACAAAATCCACCTCAGTTTCACCACCATCAAGTGGTACCGCAAAAAGGTCCTTCTTTAATTCGACGCCTTCAAGACCGCCCAACTCATTTCCAAAGCCAAGGAGAAGGGATTGATATAAAAAGAATTACTATATTTGCACTATGGCACGGAAAAACAAGGCAGGTATAGACCCGCGCTACCTCGACAAGGAACGCGCGGCGCTCAAACGCACAATCCGCAAAAGCGTATTCTTTAATAAGAAAGAACTTGCTGCAATAAATGAGTATTGCAAGCGTTTCGGTGTCCGCTCACGCAGCGCACTTATCCGTCAGGCTACCATGGAGCATATCCTGAAAGAACTGGACGAAAACCATCCTACTCTTTTCTGAAAAAGGGTTGCTGAAAACCACATCTTCACAGTAATCACCTTAAACGAATCTGGCCCAAGTCCAAAACTTTTGCGCAGGTTCTCGCTGATTGGCAACTGTTTCTATCACAATAATTTAAAATGATTATTTCTGGTGAAAATGCCACCAGAGATAAAGTTTGTAATTATTATAGCATATCAATGAAAGAAAAAGAAGGTGATTAAAAGTCAAGAGACTGATAATCACCTTCTTTCTATTGAACTGATTTTAAAGCTTCACGAGAGCAGCCTACGGAATAGGCTTAAAGAACTCAGCCCATTTTGACCAGCCGGCTGCTTTCTTATAAGCCTCTACGGATTCTGCCGGAACATAGATGCTTTCGATTGGGGCATCCTTGCCGAATATCGCAATTTCATAATAACCGTCGGTAACAGTAGGAGGCGTTACAGCTTTGCAGGTTACTTCTTTCAGACTAGTGGAATAGTTGAAGGCCAGACTGTGGATAGTCTTGAGTGTAGAAGGGAGCACAAGGCTGGTTCCCTTATATGAACCGAATGCATACATCCCGGAGATAGACTCAAGGCCTTCGGGTAACGCGACGTTGGTAACATTCAATCCCCAGAAGATTCCGCCCATGATCGTCTTGACTCCTTCGGGAATTAAAACGCCGCCAGTGGCCCCGGCGGAGTTCATTGGCACCTGATAGAGCGTAGTCCCGTCCTTGGATAAGAGCCATCCGTTCACAGCTTTGAACAGGGCATTGTCTTCGGCAAATTCGAAAGCTGTCAAAGCCTTACATACTGATCCGCTAATAGCGTTGAAGCCATATGATTTGAGGGCGGCGCCGAAAATAATCTTCTTAAGTTTAGCGGAGCTGAATACTTCACTTCCCAATTTCTCAACGTAGCGCAGGTCGAGGGTCCCTTCAAGGGGAGTGTTGCTGAAAGCATATCCGTCAATGATTTTGACTGACGGGGGCAACACAATAGATGCGAGGCCGGAATTTGAAAAAGCCTGACTGCCTATACGGTTAACCGTGGTGGGTAAAGTGAGCGTCTTCAACTGAGCAGTGCGGGCAATGGAGTAGTTGCCCAGAGTACTCACAGGAGGAAGAGTTAAGGACGACATTTTCGTAAAGATGGCGAGCATCGCAGGAGGCAGTTCTCCTGAAGTGAATGAATACTCTGTTGAATAACCGGTAATCTTGTATTTTTTACCCGTTGACACGAAACCGACCTTGCTGATGTCCACATTAACAGCAGTCCCGCGGCATTTTTCGTTGAAAGCGGCCACATCATCCTCATTAAGCAGGCCCTGTGTCCACGCAATGGAGGTAACGGTGGAGGAACCGATGGCATCGGCAAGCTTGCCGGTCTCATAAACGATCGGATCTCCTCCATTGATTATGACCTTGTTTTCGGTGATAACGGAAACCTCGCATGTCGTGCTTACGGAGGGCGCAGCCTTGCTGGTAATTGTGATCGTTGCCGTTCCAATAGACTTGCCTTCTACCAGACCCGTTCCAGAAACTGAAGCAACATCCGTGTTGGATGATTCATAGCTCAGATCTTTTTCGGTAGTATAGCTGGGCGTAAATACAGGTGCCAGTTTGAACGTACCTCCCTGCGAAACATAGGCAGGGGGGACAGAAATGGCAGAAGGATTGCACCAGATCTTGAACCTTTGTGAAACTTTCTTGTCCGTGGTGACCACGGAAGTAGCGGTCAAATCATACTCCCCGGTAAGACCCTTGTCGAATATGATGGTGGCTTTTGGGGCCCCGCTTTCATCGGTTCCGTAAGAACTGATGCGGATTCCATTGCCGGCGGTCCATGTCACTTCCTTGTTGGAGGCGTCTGCAGGGGTTATCTTAACCTGAACCTCACGTGAAGAACCATATTCAACCGGAACGGATGTTGAAGAGTAGTCTTCGAAAGTTATGGCAGTAATGGCATTATCGACGACCGTCACTTCGCAGCTCTTGCTGAAACCACCGTCCTGGGTCGTAGCCGTAACTGTGGCTGAGCCCGTCTTTATGCCGGTAAGAACACCGGCGGCATCAACCGAAACGATTCCTTCAGGAGAAACTTCCCAGCGTACTTTGGGATTGGTAGCGTTGGCTGGCTCAACCGAAGCTGTAAGGGTACAGGTCTTGTTGACCTCAATCGTAGCGGAAGCGGGCGTAAGTGAGATACCGGTCACATCCACGACATCGCTCTCGACCGTTACGGTGCAGGATGCAGTCTTGTCCGGGTCGGACACGCTCTTGGCGGTGATAACTGCCGTGCCGACTCCGGAGCCTACTACCTTGCCGGCAGAAACCATTGCGACATCAATGTTGCTGGACTCCCAGGTGACCGATTTGTCGGAAGCATTGTCGGGCAGTACCGATGCGGTAAGAGTGTAGTTCTGTCCTACTGTAAGGGAGAAGGAAGTCTTGTCCAGGGAGACGGACTCGACCGGAATCAGTTTTTTCGCCACAGTAAGGGTGCAGGACGCTTTCTTTTCGGGATCAAACACGGACGCAGCCGTAATGACTGTTTCGCCCGGCTTGAGGGAGGTAACTTCGCCCTTATCGTCAACCGTTGCAATTTCAGTCGCGGAAGAGGTCCAGGTGAGAGACTTGTCGTCGGCATCTTCCGGAAGAACCGTAGCGGAAAAAGTATAGGTTTCACCTTCAGTAAGGGTGAGTTCATCCTTGTCGAGGTTCACTGAAGATACAGCTATAATCTTCTTGATAACCGTCACATTGCAGATCCCTTCTACGCCGTTATCGCGGGCGGTTGCTTTAATGGTCACGGTGCCTGGCTTGACTGCGAACACTTCGCCGTTTTCGCTTACAGACGCCACCTGGTTGTCTGAAGAAGACCAGTAGAAGATCTTGTCGTCTGCATTGTCGGGCAGGACTGTGGCTGTGAGTGTTTGAGTTTCACCCTCGGTAAGCTCAAGTGAAGGCGGATCTATTTCGATGCCCTTGACATGCACGAAAGGCTTTTCTTTCTTACAGGAATCGATGAAGAAGAGTCCGGACGCCAGCAGGAACAGCGGCAATATCCGGAGAATAGTTGTTTTGCACATAACTTAAATGATTTAGGTCAACAGTGTGCAAACATAGTTATTTTTGGCAATAAAAACAAAAAAGGGTCCGGTGGAATACCGGGCTCTTTTTTGTGGGGGTCACGTCAAACGTTTTACTATTCTGCCCTGTAGTTCTCCAGGTCGCTTTCCTGGACAGTGGCGATGAAAGCTTCGTGGCGGGCGAAATCTGCTTCTGCAAGGCGCACGTAAACATGGGCGCTCTTGGCAAAGAACTCCGGCTTCACGGTGGCATCGGCAAGGATAAGGAGGCTCATCATGATGTCGCCGGTCATCTCGTACAGATGCCTGGCAATGAAGTCCTGCTTCTCCTGGCTTTCTCCCGCAATGCCCGCAAGCACGGTTTCATACTTGGAAACGAGTGCTGCTGCACGCTCTTTCAGCGGCTGAAGTTCTGCGGCTACCTCGTCGGAGAGCATCTCTTTCATGATATTCAGGTAGGTGCCGTTGGTGATGTAGCGGATGGCAGCCACCACCTGCAGTTGCGTCGTACCCTCGTAAATGGAGAAGATGCGGGCGTCGCGGTAGAGCCTCTGGCACTTGTACTCCATAATGAAACCGGAACCGCCATGCACGCTGATTGCATCGTAGGCATTCTGGTTGCAATATTCGGAGTTCATACCCTTGCAGAGGGGAGTGAAGGCATCGGCGAGGCGGGAGTATTTTTTCATCTCCTGCTTCTCCTCGGCGGAGAGTTCATGTCCGCAGCGCTGCAGATCTTCCAGCCCCTTGTAGATATCCACGTAACGGGCAGTCTGATAAAGCAGCGACCGGCCGGCATCCAACTTTGCCTTCATGGTGGCAAGGATGTCGTACACTGCAGGGAAATCGATGATTTTCTTTCCGAACTGGGCACGCTCGCGGGCATAAGCAAGGGCCTCGTTATATGCTTCCTGGCTGAGTCCTACGCTCTGTGCGGCAATGCCAAGGCGGGCACCGTTCATCAGGGCCATCACGTACTTGATGAGCCCCAGGCGGGTGCTGCCTACGAGCTCGGCCTTGGCATTTTTGAACACGAGTTCGCAGGTCGGCGAACCATGAATACCAAGTTTATGCTCGATGTGTCGCACGTCTACTCCGCCGTTCCTCTTGTCGTAGATAAACATTGAAAGGCCGCGACCGTCGGTAGTCCCTTCTTCGGAACGGGCAAGCACGAGATGAACGTCGGAATCGCCGTTGGTGATGAAACGCTTCACTCCGTTCAGCCTCCAGCATCCTTCCGCCTCATCGTAGCTTGCCTTCAGCATCACGCGCTGCAGATCCGACCCTGCATCCGGTTCGGTGAGGTCCATGCTCATGGTCTCTCCGGCACAAACGCGCGGAATGTAGCGCTGGCGCTGCTCTTCGCTTCCGAATTCATAAAGAGTATCGGCGCAGGACTGCAGGCTCCAGATATTCTGGAAGCTGGAATCAGCTGCGGAAACAATCTCGGAAAGCATGCTGAAAGTGACATTCGGGAAATTGAGGCCGCCGTAGCGCCTGGCCTGGGCAACTCCGCTGAGCCCCGCCTTGCGGATGGCATCCAGATTCTCAAAAGTCTTGGAAGCATATATCATCCGTCCGTTTTCAAGGTGGGGACCTTCGAGGTCTACATCCTCCGAATTGGGGGCGATGACATTGGCGGCAAGATCTCCCATGATCTCCAGCACGCGCTTGTAGTTTTCGATAGTGTCCTCGTAGTCAACGGGAGCGTCGTCGAATTTGTCTTTATCCTCATAAAAATGCTCGCGCAGATCCACCACCCTTCTCATGAGGGGATGATCGAGGTAAAATGCAAGTTCGGGATGGTCTGTATAGTAGTTTGCCATAGTTTGTCCGGTTTATTTGCTGTTAGCTTTGTAGTACTTGATGAGTTTTGGCACAACCTCTTCCACCTTGCCGATGATCACATAGTCCGCAATCTTGTTGATGGGTGCATCCGGGTCGGTATTGATGGAAATGATGATGCCGCTGTCGCGCATGCCTGCGATATGCTGGATCTGTCCGGAAATACCGCACGCAATGTACACCTTGGGATGTACCGTGACACCGGTCTGTCCTATCTGTCGGTCGTGATCCACGAATCCGGCATCCACGGCCGCGCGGCTTGCGCCCACTTCACCGTGGAGTTCTTTGGCGAGTTGGAAAAGCTGGTCGAATCCTTCTTTGCTTCCTACGCCGTAGCCGCCGGCAACCACGATCGCGGAGCCCTTGAGGTTATGTTTTGCAGCTTCGATGTGGCGATCGATAACTTTCACCACGTAAGCAGTTTCGGGGACATATTTTGCCACGTCTGCAATCACTACCTCGCCCTTATAATCAGGGTCGATTATCTGTTTCTGCATGACGCCGCTTCGTACCGTTGCCATCTGTGGACGGTGCTCGGGGTTCACGATGGTGGCGACGATGTTTCCACCGAACGCCGGGCGGATCTGGTAGAGAAGATCGGTGTACTTTTCATGAGTCTTGATATCCTCGTAGTCTCCGATCTCGAGCTGGGTACAGTCTGCGGTAAGGCCGCTGGTGAGGCTGGAACTCACGCGCGGGCCAAGGTCGCGTCCGATGACGGTTGCTCCCATGAGGCAGATTTGCGGCTGTTCTTCCTTAAAGAGATTCACCAACAGGTCGGTGTGGGGCGCGGAAGTGTAGGGGAAGAGCCCCGGGGCGTCGAAGATGAAAAGCTTGTCAACCCCATAGGGGAGAATCTGGCTCTCCACCTTTCCGGTGATGCCCGAACCGGCTGCTACGGCATGCAGCTGTACGCCGAGACGGTTGGCGAGTTTGCGTCCTTTGGTAAGGAGCTCCTGTGAGACCTCGGCTACGGTTGTGCCTTCTATCTCGCAATATACAAATACGTTTTTCATAGCTCTACCCGATAATCTTTTCGTTCAACAATTCCTGAATCAAGCCTTCTACATCGGCATCGCTGCCGCTGAGAGTCTTGCTCTCCTTTGCCTGGAACACGATGTTCTGCACAGCCTTGACCTTGGTGGGCGATCCGGCGTTTCCGCACTGTCCCGGATCTCCGTCAACATCGGCAACGCTCCACTGGGTGAGGTTGAGGTAAGGCTTTTGCTCATATAGATAATCGTAGGGAGTGCCTTCGGCCGGCCTTTCGGACGGGCAGGTGGCACGCTTGTATTTCATTACGAGTTTTGCATTGCAGGGCCTGCAGGGAGTTGCGCTGCCGTTCACGGTGATCACAAGCGGAAGGGGAGCGACCACGGTTTCCACGCCGCCGTCTATATGGCGGCGGATGGTAGCCTTGCCGTCTTCAATCTTCAAAATCTCCTCGGCATAAGTGACCTGGTTGAGACCCAGTTTCTGTGCAACCTGCGGACCGACCTGTGCGGTGTCGCCGTCGATTGCCTGACGTCCTCCGATGATAATGTCGGCTCCACCGATTTTTTTGATTGCCGTGGCAAGTGCGTATGAAGTTGCAAGGGTGTCTGCCCCTGCAAAGAGCCTGTCGGTAAGGAGCCATCCGGTATCGGCTCCGCGATATAGTCCCTGTCGGATGATTTCACCGGCACGTGGCGGGCCCATGGTGAGCACACCTACCTTTGTACCTGGGTTTTGTTCCTTGATCTGGAGGGCTTGTTCGAGCGCAAGAAGGTCATCGGGGTTGAAGATGGCCGGAAGAGCTGCCCGGTTGACTGTGCCGGCTTCGGTCATTGCATCCTTTCCCACGTTGCGTGTGTCCGGGACCTGCTTTGCCAGCACGATAATCTTATATTCCATAATTTAAATAGGTTTTAGTAAATATCTATTCAACCCACAAATATAGCATTTTTTTTACTATTGTCGGCACTGGCTCGCAAGTTTGTGTCGCTCAATAGTTTAGTGGTTTTGTCTCTGGTGCTTTTTCACCAGAGACAAAAGTGTTATGAGGCTGATGGTGAGATGATTGCGGATCAGCAGGGCTATCGCCGGTTGTTCGCGATGCCGATGTAGTAGAGGAGGGTGGCGAGCGAGCCGAGGGCGGCGATTACGTAGGTGTAGGCGGCCCATTTGAGGGCGTCCTTCGCGAGTGGCAGTGTTTCGTAGGTGGTGAGTCCCGAACTCTCCAGCCAGGCGATGGCCCTGCGGCTGGCATCGATCTCTACCGGAAGGGTGACGAAACTGAACAGGGTGGTGAGCGCGAAAAGCGCGATGCCGGCCCAGAGCAGCCCGGGGAAGATGTTGATGAAGATGACTCCCGCGAGCAGGACCCATTGTACCGTGTTGTTCGCGAATGTCACCACAGGCACGAGAGCGCTGCGAAGTTTCAGCGGGGCATAGCCCTTGGCATGTTGCAGGCAATGCCCGGTTTCGTGGGCTGCAACGGCGGCTGCAGCGATATTGCGCTGGGCATAGACCGAGTCGGACAGATTGATGGTCTTGTTGGTGGGATTGTAGTGGTCGGTGAGAGAGCCCGCCACGGACCCAATCCTGACATCGGAGATGCCGTTGTCGGCCATCATCCTGGCCGAAACCTCGGCTCCGCTCAGGCCGATGCCGACCTTCGAGTATTTGGTGAAACGGCGTGTGAGGGTGTTCTGCACCACCAGCGACAGAACCATCACCACAATCATTATTATAATTCCGATATTCATAAGCTTTTAATCGTTTTCAAAACCGTCCCAAAGTGCATCGAGCGTGCGCCGGTCCTTCTTGGTCGGCCGTCCGGCGCCTTTGTCGCGCTTTACGAAGAAGGTCTCCACGGGTGCGTGGAGTTTGTCAAGTTCGGCTTCGGGAGTCAGATTCTCGGCATAATCGCCCACCAGCGCAGCCCCGACGCGATTGTGAAGGGCGGCCTTGACCCTGTATGTGAGTTCTACCGGACCCTTGCGGATAACCAGCATGTCGCCGGGTTTTACTTCTTTCGAGGGCTTGCTGACCACCCCGTTTACCTGCACTTTATTCCCTTTGCAGGCGTCGGTGGCGTCGCTGCGTGTCTTGAAGACCCGTATGCACCAGAGGTATTTGTCGAGTCGGAGTTCCATGCTAAACAGTCTTCAGATAAAGGGCGTGACGCACTTCGTCCACCTTCTCCGGACAAAGCTTTTCCACAATTTTCAGGCCGAACTCGAATGCCCATCCGGCGCTGCGCCCGGTGATGATGCGTCCGGAGCAGATTGCGCTCTTGGGGGAGAAATGCGCACCGGCTTCTTCGAGCATGCTTTCAAATCCGTCGAAGCATGTTACTTCCGCGCCCTTTATCCCCTTCAGCTGGCTGAGCACCAGTCCCGGTGCTGCGCAGATGGCGGCAACGCTGCCACCGGCGTCGTAGTGCTCCTGCATCAGTTTCATAAGGGGTTTGCAGGATGCGAGATTCCTGCTCCCGGGCATCCCGCCAGGGAAGATCAGCACGTCGTTCGCGTCCGTGCCTTCGTGTGAAACCTCCATGAGCGGGAGATTCTCCTCCACCCCCACGAGAGCCCCGTGGGAACTCTGTGCGAACGGCTCTTCGCTTATGCCGACAAGGGTGGTGCGCAGTCCTGCGCGGCGCAGGACGTCATTGGTGCCGAGGGCTTCGACATCTTCGAAACCGTCCGCCAGAAAAATGTAAATGCCTTTCATAAAGTGCGATATTTTACTCCATATTCAAGCATCTGTCCGAGGTAATCGTCGGGGTAGCTTATCTGGTAATCGACAATGGTGCCGTCGGCGTCGGTGACCGGCGTGATGTCGGGGTTGACGAAACCGCCGTAGGGCTTGAGGTTAAGCTTTTCGTAGCGCTGGAGCACTTCCCGGTGCAGGTCCGGGTCAATGTTTACTGCGTAGGTCTCAACCAGTGCCTTGCCGGCCTCGTAATCACCTTCGCTCTTGATACGCTGAATCTCGCCGAGGAGATTGCCGAACAGATTCCTCAATGCTTCATAGTCATTCACCACGAAGTATGTCTTGCCGTCCCTGACGCGCTTTTCGATGACACTGTCGGCACTTCCCTTTTCGAAGCACCACTCGGCTATGAGTTTGCGGTTCTGCATGTGAGCCTCGGTATTCTTCTTGCCGAGTTCCACGCGGGTGAACTGGGTCATGATGCCGTTGCGTATGTAGCTGGCATATTCTGCCTTGTAGGCATCCTTGTCCGGAACGATTCCAAGTTCGACCATTTTTGGATCTGCGCAGTAATAGAGACCGAAAAGGTCGGCACGGGCTTCCTCCAGGGTGCTCTGGTATTCACCCAGAGCCGTTGAGGAAACACCGGGCAGCAACTGTCCGCTGCCGTGTCCAAGGCACTCGTGCAAGTCGGTATGGATCTCATCCATGGTGTCGCCGTATTTCTTTGTGAGTTCGATTTCAGCCTTGTTCCATGCGAATTCCGCGAGTACGCTGTTCGGCTGTTCGAGCGCGGCGGCATCGTAAGCATGGGTAATGTTGGCGATGGTGACGCTCTTGGAACCGAACTCCTTGCGTATCCAGTCGGCATTGGGGAGATTGATTCCGATGGGAGTGGATGGATAGGTGGCACCGGCGAGGGCGACAGCATTGATCACTTTTGCGCTGATTCCCCTGCACTCGGGTTTTCGGAAGCGGGGGTCGATGGGGGAGTGGTCTTCGAACCACTGAGCGTTGGCACTGAGGATTTCGGTGCGCTCGGATGCGGCGGCGTCCTTGATGTTCACCAGGCCTTCCCATGTGGCTTTCCGGCCGAGAGGGTCGTCGTAGTCCTCGATGAAGCCGTTCACGTAATCTACCGTGCCGATGGTATCGCGCACCCATTCGATATTGTATTCATCCCAGGTGCGGAGGTCTCCGGTCCGGTAATACTCTACGAGTTTGTCGATCGCCGATGCCTGAAGTTCGTTTTCGGCGAACTCCCTGGCTTTCAGGAGTTCGGAGCATATCCTCTCGATAGCGGCGGAATAGATCCCTCCGACCATCCACTTCTTCTCCACGAGGATGCCGTTCTCGCGCACCACCTTGCTGTTGAGGCCGTATGAGACGGGGTGCGGGTCTCCCTTTACAGCCTGCTTTGCATAAAAGTCATCCACCTCCCCGCGCGTGACACCTTCTCCGTAGAAGTTGACCGCACTTTCAGCGACGATGTCGCCGGATGTGTCGGTGGAACGGCGCTGCGGATAGACAGCGGGATTATATATTATGTTGAGAAGATCCTCGCTTGACAGGGCTACTCCTTCTGCGCCTGTCCAGACTTCATTTTCCCCTTTCGAAACATTCTCCAGCAGGCCGGCGAAATAATCCCTGCCGCATGCGGGGAAGAATTTGTCTTCCGCATAGTGATGATGGATGCCGTTGCTGAAAAACACCCTCTTGGCATAAACCACGAAATCATCCCATTGCTGCCCTTCGCGCGGGCCGGAGTATTCCGCGAATATCTTCTCGATAGCATGCCTTACCGGGAGATTGTAGCGGCAGTACTGGTCCCAGGTGATGTCCCGGCCGAATTTTGCCGCTTCGCTGAGGTGGTAGATATACGACTTCTGTGCGAGAGAGAGATTCTCCCATCCCGGCACCTGATATCGCATTATGCGAAGATCCGCGAAAGAATCGATGGAATATCTGAACGTGCTTTCCTTGGGGCCGCATGCGGCTGCCGCCACCGCCCCTGCTGCAATCGCAAACATCTTGATGTACTTCATAACATACAAATATAACTATTTTTTCTGCAAGCGGTTCATGACTTTGGTCGTGCAGTATCTGTCAGGCAGCGTTCTTCGCATCACACTCGGGAACGAACCGACCATTCCCATCAAGGCCATTGAATGCCGGTAAACTCGGTTTTTGGTGGACAAAAATTACTCCGGCGCTATAATATGGTCGCGAATAAATCATGATAAAAGTTATGATAATCTGATAATTATTATTATATTTGCGGAAAGAAATGTGTTTACTTGTATGAAAGTGTTGATGAATGAGAATCTGAGGGAGCTATATACGACAGGAAAAAGCCGTTTATATAGAGAGGTGGAAAGGACGACAGAGCTGAGAGAAGGCTTCATGCGTGCGATACGGGTAATGATTGATGCTGCCAATATACAGGAGGTAAAAGCATACAGCTTCCTTCATTATGAGCGATTAAAACATGAATGGTCCGGGTATTCTTCGGTGAGGTTGTCGAACAGATATGTTCATCGGCTAATTTTTAAAGAAATAAATGACCTTTTGGAAATACAGATAATAAATATTGACGATTCACATTATGGAAACAAATAATACAAAAGCAAGTCCTGTCAACTGTATCAGTCCATTTATGCCTGTGCACCCTGGCAGTATCCTGAAGGAGGAGTTAAAGGCAAGGGGGATAAGCCAGAAAGACTTTGCTCGCAGGACGGGACTTCAGCAGACCCATCTAAGTGCATTGATTCATGGAAGCAGGAATGTTACGCCGGCAGTCGCTTCAAAGATTGAGTCTGGCTTGGAAGGAATTCCAGCCGAAATGTGGCTTCGTCTGCAGAATAGTTATAACGTTGATATTCAGCGTAAAAATGTCCGGACATCCATGCTGGTCTCGGGTTATTCTTTTCGTGAAAATCCGGCTTCGGTACTGGCCGAGCCCGGGGCGGTTTATGGCGAAAGGATGCGCGTGTCGCTGGAAATACCGGCCTCCGACAGGGATTTGCTGTCTGCCATTGCCTTGCGGCTTGGGTGGGAGATGGAGTAAAGGCTATTTTTGTTATCTTCGCGTCGGAATAGACATTATTTATGGAAGAAAAGAAACTTTACCCGTTCAGGTTGACACGCATTGAGGATAATTACAGTTGGGGAAGCGAGGAGTTCCGTCTGGCGGACCTCGGTTACCGGGATACTTTCGTGCATGACGGATGGCTGTCCGGCAGCACCCTTGGGGACCTGATGGAGACCTATCTCGACCGTCTTACCGGGGAATCAGTTTTCGATGCATACGGGCAGCAGTTTCCCTTCCAGATCCGCAAGATCAACGTGCATGGCCGCATGCCGCTGAGGGTGAGTCCGGACGATGAAACCGCCCGCACCCGCTACGACCATCTCGGAAAAGAAAAACTATGGTATGTGGCAGCCACCGGCAAGGGGGCGCGGCTGTTGATAGGATTCCGTCGCGATACCGACGCTTCTGAGCTCTATTCGGAGTGCCTCGAAGGAAATCCGGTAAAACTTCTCAATACCCTTGAACCCCGTCCAGGGCAGGTTTTTTATATTCCTTCAGGAACTCCACACTGCGCCTTCGGCGAACTGACCCTCATCGAGGTCAGCCAGTCTTCCGCGATGGACTTCCTGCTCTGCGACTGGCAGCGACTGGAAATGGCAGGTACAGCCTCCGAAACTGCTGCCACCCTCGGCACGCTAAGAGAGGGGACCGCGTTAGCGGTGGGGTCGAGCGAAAGCGAGACGGTTTCGGAGGATGTACCTGTCGTTTCTGAAGATGATGAATTCGATCCGGCGCTGAACATTATCGATGCGCTGGACTTTATCAAATATGAACAATATCCGGAGCGTCTTCTTACCGGCAGCCGCCTCGAAGGTGGCACTGACGGGCCCCGGAGCGTTTTCAGCGAAGAGGACCGCCCCGATGCCGCCACCCAGTCAGACAGTACCCCCGGAGTCGAAACGCTGCTGCAGCTCCCGCAGTTCACGGTGAACCGCATCACCCTTCGCCAGCCCCTCAGCATCGATAACGCGAATTCCGATACGAGCATAGCGTACACATCTGTAAAGGGAGCCTTCGAGGTACAGACCACCCCGGACGTGTCTCCCGACGGAGAGAGAATCCTTACGGCAGGAGACGGAGAAACCGTACTGGTGCCTGCCGAGTGCTCTTCTTTTGTTCTCGCTCCCCGTTCATCCGACACGGTCCTTCTCGAAATAATGGTTGAAAAAACCACTTGATTTTTCGCGCCTTGTGCGTTTACATACTGAATGGCAGACCGAGCGATAACAAACTTGCGGCCCGTGATGATGCGAGTGGCGGCGGCATTCTTCCAGAACCGTGAAGATGCTGAAGATGCTGTGCAGGATGCGATGCTGAAGTTGTTGCGAAGGGGCTCCGGCCCCGCGGACGACCTTGAGGCTCTGGCCGTACGTGTTACCAGAAATGAGTGTGTAAGTCTTTGGAGGAGGCAGAGGGTCCGCAAGGGTTCGTCCCTGTCCGATGCTGTCATCGGAACGGACCGGGCAGATGCGGCTGCAGAATCGACGGATGCAGCTGCACGGCTGGAAGAGGCGATCAGACGGCTTCCCCGTTCGGAACAGCGGCTGATACGCCTTCGGCAGGACGGATTCGAGTCGGATGAGATAGCGGCTGTGACCGGGATTCCCCTGCGCTCCGTGAGGACCATGATATCCTCTGCCAGAAAAAGGATTTTTGCGTTTTTGAATCAGGAACCATGAATAAAAAGCAGACTCTCATTACCAGATACCTTGCAGGGGAGACAGACCTTGCCGAGGAGCGCGAACTGCGTTCCCTTCTTTCCAGCGGCACAAAAGAAGAAAGGAACCTTCTGCTGATGCTGGAGGGCTCTGCCCCCACTGTTGAAAACGTAGCTGAAGCGGACAGTTCAGCGGAGTATTTCCGTGTGGTCCGTTCACGTCGAGTCAGGAGGGCGGTCGGTGCTTTGGCTGTTGCCGCCGGTCTTGCCGCCGCATTCATATTGACAATCAATCCTTTCCAGAGGGGGAATCTGCCGATGGTACAGGCCGGCCTCCCTGTCGATACTATGGTTAATCATCTCCCTGACACTGCTCCGGCTCACGTGAAGGATTCCCTCTCTTTGGAAAAGATACATCCTGTGCCGGTTCACGCTCCGCTTCTGAGGGCTTCAGCCGGTCCGGCTCCGGTGAAAGCGGCTGCTCCGGCGCCCAGTGCCCGGCCTGATTCCACCGACAGGAAACGCCTTTACGAGGAGGAACTCTGCAAGGTGGAAGAAGAACTGCAGGATATGATGATGCTGGAAGATCTGCTCGCCGAGATTAACGAGTACATCGCCCGTGAAAAAGAAACGGCAAACATTTTGGCTTTATGAAATACTTTTTGATTATTCCGGCGCTCTTCAGTGCCATTATGTTGAGGGCTCAGGACTATCCTCTTTCAAATGCTGCAAATATCATATTGCAGACCCGTGGGACTGAAACTACCGGGCGTGTGTCGCAGCAGGAGAAAGACCGTAACGACTCCACCGTCATACTCCGGATCACCACTTTCAGGTTGCCGGCGAAACGTGCCGCGGTGTTCGACAAAGTGCTTGATGAATTTAACCGTGAGGCTGAGGGAGCAGATGGAAGCCATTCATGGGTCTCCGGCAGCGGCACGGAAAAGATGGATGACGTGAAGGGAGTGAGGAAGGTGGGGTTGTATTATGCCGAAGGGAAACCGTCTGTCACCACGGGAGAAGGGCACAGCTATGTATCGGTCCGGCGTAATCTCGCAAACCCCATTTACCGCCGGACTACCTGCATAGAGTGGTGGCCGGAAGACGGTTCGGTGTGCGGGCGCATAATAAATGTGCAGGGGCCGGTGGGAAAACAGGCATACAAAAAAACGACTTCTTCTGCTCCGGCACCACGTGTCTATTCCTATAAGGATCCTACGGTTTATTCCGAGTTTTACAGCGATTCCACCAAGCAGGTGCTGCGAGAAATCCGCAATCTGGTCCGCATTTATAAGGCACAGTCGGAAGAAAGTCCCAAACGGGCCATTGCAGCCACGCTTGACAGGAGGATACTCCGCCTCGTGACCCTCCCACATCCTATCGAAGTGACCCCTGCCTCTATGAATGCGCTCAAGGATATGGTCCTCAAGCCGTTGTTCCGCAGCCTGTCCGAAATACCAGGTTATACGGTCATGGTGACTTCGGATCCCGCATCGGCCGCCAGGACAGGAATCCATGAACTGAAGCTGGAACCCGGGCTCAGGCGTCTGGCGGATGATATGCTGCAAAGCCTGGACATCTACGGGGTGAGCTACGAGATCCTTCCGGGGGATGCCAAGGAGGCGGGAGGACATTTTACGGTGTATGTAAATCTTATAGAAAGGGATGCTGCAGCACCGGACATTCTGGTTCCCGAAGTTGAAAGCCCTTCGTCGGGGTACAGGGATGACAATTACAGGACGTTCGCCGTTTACCGGCATTTCCAGACCACTCCTGCCCCTCCGGATTTCAATCCCTATGACAAGTATGCCTTGTGGTGTCTCGAAGACAGGACACTTCTTGTAAAAATTACGTATATGTTCGCCGACAAGCAGTATATGCGCATGAATTCCAGGTCGTGCATCGTGAACAGCATGACAGGTGAGTGCTTCTATCCTACGAAAGCTCAGGGTCTTCCAACCGACGAAACCTTCTGGATCAAGGGTTACAAGGGAAATTTCATCTGCACGGTCACCGAATACCCTGCTCTGCCATTGAACTGTACCAGGATAAACCTGGTTTCTGGCCCTGTACCCGACAAGATTCCCGGAACCACCGGATGGGCCGCTCCCGAGAGCATCGTCGATGTCCCGGTATCGGTGCTGCAGTCAAACCAAAGGTTTATTTCCTTACGATAATGCGTTCGATCCTGCGTGGCACCGAGGTAAGGATCTCATAGGGGATGGTGTCGAGCTTTTCTGCGAGTTCGCTGATGGTGGGATCATCGCCGAAAATGGTGACCGTGTCGCCAACCTTGCATGGGATTCCAGTGACATCGAGCATACACATGTCCATGCAGATGTTCCCTATGGTTGGTGCGCGGTGGCCATTGACGCTGAACGAGGCGTTGCCGCGTCCGAGATGCCTGTCGAGACCGTCGGCATATCCGCAGGGAATGGTGGCGATGACGGTGCCTTCCGGAGCAACATGCCCGTGGCGGCCGTATCCTATGGTGCCGTCTTCCGGGGAGAGGGTCTTGATTTGAAGGATCTTTACCTTGAGCGAAGCCACCGGGGAGAGCCGGACGTCCGGCAGGGCGCTGATTCCGTAGATGCCGATGCCGAGTCGCACCATGTCGAACTGGTATTGCGAGAAGCGCTCAATGCCCGCAGAATTGAGGATGTGCCACATAGGCTTGTAGCCAAGGGCCTCGCCAAGTGCGGCGGCATTCTTCCGGAAAAGTTCGATCTGAGAGAGCGTGAAACTGTCTTCGGCCGGGTCTTCAGCCGCGGCGAGATGTGAAAAAGTGGAAACCACCTTCACCGCACTGCAACCCTTCAGATAATCGAAAAGCGCCGGCAATTCTGCGGTCATGAATCCGAGCCGGTGCATTCCGGTATCGAGTTTGATGTGCACCGGAAAGTCCTTGATGCCGTGCGCATTCAGTACCGACACAAGGGCCTTGAGGGTTTCCAGGTTGGGGATGGACGGCTCCAGCCCGTAGCGTATCATCTCCTCGAAGAAGTCTGTTCCCGCGGTGAGCACCAGCACCGGAAGCGAAACACCAGCCTTGCGGAGCTCCACCCCTTCGAGCGGAAGGGCCACTGCGAGGTAATCCGCGCCTGCACGCTGCATCATGCTTGCGAATTCCACGGCCCCGTGCCCGTAGGCGTTGGCCTTCACGAGCACGAGCATCCTGGTTTCCGGTTCCAGAAGGGAACGGAAATACCGGTAGTTGCGCTCTGCGGAAGGGAGCTTGAGTTCGAGACGTGAGAAATCTTCTGCGGGATTCATACAGACTACAAAGTTATCAATTTATCGGGAACAACGTACCAGATGACCCCGGAAACATTTTTGAAACCAAGAGAGCGGAACACTTTCATGTAACGTGATACCTGTCTGGAATACTTTGCATCGCTGTCCGTGCTGCTTTCACCGAATTTATAATCTATAACCGTAACATTCCCGTCCCGTACGACTACCCTGTCCGGTCTGTGCTCAGTACCGTTGCTGTCGAACACGGTGGTTTCGTTCAGGCTGTGACCTTCGAACCACTCCGGATGCGATGCTATTCTGGAAGACAGCAGTTCAAGGGCTTCGTCTCCTTCCGTGGGGTTGAGGACGCCGTCCATTACGGCTGCGTCCACTGCTCCCTGAAGATCTCCGGCAGTCTGTACCGAGGAGAGAATTCCATGCAGTGCAATTCCGTTCCGCCTTGGCGATGCCGCAGCCCCCACGCTTCCGTCTTCTCCAAAGAAATCGCCTGCTTCCGACGATGTTTTAAGCCTGTCGCCGATAGGAATTGAAATATAGCTGAAGGGAAAATCGTTCTCTGTCGCCTCTGCAGCAGCGGGTGCTGATGGAGCATTTTCCCGTATAGGGTTGCGGAGCAACGCGGAAGCAGCACCTGCTGCTTCAGTGGCGAAATTGTACATCTGCCCGCGGCTGCTGTCGTCGAGGCGTCCGCAGAAATCGTATAGTATCTGGGAAAAATTCTTGTATTCGGGAGTTTTTTCTTTTTTGAATGACGCCGGAGGATTGGCAGCTATTACATGCAGGCATTTGGCAGCACGGGTAAGTGCCACATAGAATATGTTCAGGTTGTCCACTTTCTGCATTTCCGCCTCGGCATCTTTCGCACCCGAAAACAGTGTATTGTCCACATTGTCGTTGAGATTTACCGGATACAGACCGGCCGCTTCCGGGATGAACGGAGTGCCTTCGGTTTCGAGCCTGCACCAGTGCCAATCTGGCTTATAGAAGTTAACCTTTTCGGCAAACGGAAATATCAGGTAAGGGAATTCCAGGCCTTTCGATTTATGGATCGTCAGTACTCTTACCGCGGAACTGCTTGAGGGAGAACTGATTGTGGGATCCGAATCAAGCCAATGCTCCAGGAAATACCTCAGTTCATTTCCGTTTACATCGACCCATTCCCGCAGATTATCCATGAAAGCCTGAATGAAAAGCGTTTCGCCCGCAAATACATCGGGGTTCGAGGCTTCCAGCTGGCGCAGCAGATTCTCGCACAAGTCCACCAGCGAATGATACTCCGAAGGGAACTCTATATTGTCGGCCTCGGAGATGAAACGGCTGATAGCGTCATCCGGGTTTTCATAGAAGGCGAG
This sequence comes from uncultured Bacteroidia bacterium, assembly GCA_902767465.1. GTDB lineage: Bacteria > Bacteroidota > Bacteroidia > Bacteroidales > UBA932 > Cryptobacteroides. The sequence goes on along the minus strand of CACXHM010000113.1, from coordinate 1,736 downwards.
AATGCCGGTAAGCTTACGTACTATAAGCGAAGATTTGATGGTGAGGGAATCATCGGAAATGACAGGTATGCCAGCATCAATAAGGGCATCGGCTATCTCCTTGCCTTCCTTCCTGGCACGGACCACGACTGCTATATCTCCGTATCCCGCTCCTGCAGTGAGAGCGTCCCTGACGGAATCACACACCATGGCTGTTTCATCTTTGCCGTCGCAGAAACTCACCCTGACGAAGCCGGGCTGGGCATCGTCCGACTTTACTTTTTGCTCAACATCGGCATAGAGGTCGGACCGCCCGACGGTCTGTGCGGCAAATTTGAAGAAAGCATTGTTGAACTCCACGATGGTACGGCAACTGCGCCAGTTATTCTCCAGGGTGTCGGTCCGGGCTCGCGGGAAATCCTCTCCCACTTGTTTTGCGAGCAGGGTCCAGTCTGAATTGCGCCAGCGGTAGATGCTCTGCTTGACGTCGCCCACAATCAGGTCGTCGTGTCCGGCGGAGTCGCTTTCACGGAGCAGCGGGCGGAAATTCTCCCACTGTATGGTGGAAGTATCCTGGAATTCGTCGAGCAGGAAATGCTCGTAGCGCACGCCCATCTTCTCATATACGAACGGAGCGTCGCTGCCCGCTATGATATCTTTGAGGATAGTGTTGGATTCATCCAGCACCATGATGTTCTTCTCTCTGAGAAGTTCTTCGAAACTGCGGTAGAATTCTCCTGCAAGGGCAAGGCCTAAACTGCCGTCCCTAATGGTCCAGGCAGTGCAGTACCACCGGTATTCATCCCCTTCCAGGAGGTCACAGAAGGTCGTGCCTGCGGCTTCTTTGAGAAGGGTTGCACCTGGCAACTTTATCTTTTTCCATGTCTTGCAGTCTTCAAAGAATTTAGCGAGCTGCGGGATGGAATATTTGTTTTCTACATGGAGTTCCTTTGCGGCAGCATATATTTTCGATGTGAAAGCGTTGATGATGTCATTGCAGTTTGCAAGCACCGCCCCCACGTTTTCCTTGCTGAACTGGGCCTTGCGTTCTTCCCGGCTGCCGGCCTCTTCCTTCATCAGCAGTTCGCCTGTTTCATACAGGCTTCGTTCTATGTTCACTCTCCTGTTGTGCTCCAGGCTGTCCGACACGCTTTTGCGTAGCCACCCCAGAATGTCGGTGCTTTCGGCGGTCAGGGAGTCGAGGATGCGGTCCATCGCCTCCGCTGTCAACGCTTCCTTGTCGAGGTCGATCTGATAATCGGCGCTCTGTCCGATTTCCCTCGCGAATGCCTTCAGGGCCTGTTGGAAGAATTTGTCGATGGTGGTGACAGAGAAAGCGCTGTAGTCATGGAGAATGTCGCGAAGCATGTCCTGAGACTGCTGTCCGCCATCTTCCGAGAGAAAGCGGAGTATCCGGCTTTTCATCTCGGCGGTGGCTTTATTGGTAAAAGTCACGGCCAGTATATGGCGGTAGGCATAGCGCTCTGTGAGCAGCGCCAGATAGCTTTTTGCAAGGGCGTATGTCTTGCCCGACCCTGCGGAGGCTTTGAGTATCTTTATCATTTTCCGCAGATTGTTTTAAAGTCGCAGTATTTACAGGTATCCACGTCATCCGTGCGCCTCCACGGGGTGCCTTTGTCGCGGATCTCGGAAAGCAGGGCACTGAGACGCTCCTCCATCAGGGAAGAAAAAACCTCGCTTCGCGGAATCTCCAAAGGCTGTTCCACGAATATGTTGGTGGTCTGGTAGATACAGTT
>CACXHM010000112.1 GCA_902767465.1 uncultured Bacteroidia bacterium | reverse complement strand
CTCCGATATACTTGCAAGCACCGGATATACTCCTGACCAGGTCTCATATTATATGATTCATCAGGCAAATTTGCGTATAATAGAGGGTATCCGCCAGCATCTCGGTGTGGAACAGGGAAAATTTCCCACAAACATTGCCGACCACGGCAACTCATCTTCAGCCTCCTGCCCGATATTGCTTGACGAATGCAACCGCAAGGGCATGTTCAAGAAGGGTGATATATTGGTTTTCAGTGCCTTTGGAGCCGGCCTTCTGAGCGCGACGGCCGTGTTGGAGTGGTAGAACAGAAAAATTAGTATATTTGCACGATATAATTACTAGAAATGAAAGAACAAAGAGTAGTAGTTACAGGTCTGGGCATTATTTCCCCAATCGGAAACGATGTCCCTACATTCTGGAATAATCTCAAGAACGGCGTATGCGGAATAGAGACCATTACAGAGTATGATACTTCGATGCTGCCGGTTCATATTGCCGCCAAGATAAAGGATTTCGATCCCATCCAATATGGTATGGACAAGGCCTTTGCACGTAAGCAGGGTATGTTCACCCAGTATGCGGTTGCAGCTGCCTTTCAGGCAATGAACGACGCTGGCCTGCACAGCGATGGAGACGATGCCAATATTGATCCCTTCCGGCTTGGAGTTTATGTAGGATCCGGTATCGGCGGTTTCGAAATCCAGTATCGCGAGACCCAGAAGATGATCGAAGATCCTTCAGGGCAGTGGATATCCCCCCTGTTCATCCCTTCGATGATTTCCAACATCGCAGCAGGCCATATAGCCATCAAGAACAACGCCAAGGGCGTATGTATCAACGTGGTAACCGCTTGTGCAACATCTTCGCACAATCTTGGCGAGGCCTATCGCGCCATCAAGTACGGTTATGCCGATGCCATTATTTCCGGTGGTTGCGAATGCTCTACGATTCCTCTTGGAATTGCCGGTTTTGCCAATGCCAAGGCTCTTTCCCGTTCCGAAGATCCCAAATATGCTTCACTTCCCTTCAACCTGAACCGCGGGGGATTCGTGATGGGAGACGGCGGGGCCATCCTTATTCTCGAAAGTCTTGAGCACGCCCAGGCACGCGGCGCTAAAATCTATGCCGAAATTGTCGGCTACGGCAACACCTGCGATGCCTATCATTCGACGGCTCCACGTCCCGACGGAAGCACTCAGGCTCAGGCAATGAAGCTTGCCCTGGAAGAGGCCGGATACAGCCAGGACGATGTGCTTTATATCAATGCACACGGCACCGGAACCCATCTTAACGACGCATCCGAAACCCAGGCTTACAAACTCGCCCTCGGAGAAGATGCCTACAAGGCGCATATCACCTCCATCAAGAGCATGACCGGCCATATGCTCGGAGCTGCAGGAGCAGCTGAAGCCATAGCCACAGTGCTTTCCCTTAAGGAGGGAATCGTGACTCCTACCATCAATCTGGATACTCCGGATCCGGAGTGCGACCTCGATTATACTCCCAACAAAGCAGTCAATGTGCAGTGCACTCTGGGTATTTCCGACTCGCTCGGTTTCGGCGGCCATAATGCCTGCATCGCTTTCAGGCCGTTCTGATAAATCCGTTGCACCATAAAAGAAGAGGTCTTCAGTCGAGAACCTCTTCTTTGTTGTTCAGAAACTCATATTGCAGGATGCTGTTCGACGTGGATTCCACCACTTTCAGCTTGCAACGGTACTTGCGGCGCCATTTGGCTACATAGGATGAACAGAAACTGCCGCGCGTGAGATACGACCCCAGGATCGGGCTGAGTCTCAGGGTGAGTTCCCTGATACCCTTTTCGTTGACGTAATACGCGAGTCTGCGTTCCACCTGCTCGTCTATCACCACGGTAGATGTGATTTTGCCCGTGCCCTGACAGAGAGGACATTTTTCCATCACGTTGATCTCGGTGACCGGACGGATGCGCTGACGCGTGATCTGCATCAGACCGAACTTGGTGAGAGGCAGTACATTGTGCTTTGCACGGTCGGGTGCCATCAGCTCTACCATATATTTGTAGAGCTCGTTCCTATGCTCCTGAGTCTCCATGTCTATGAAGTCCACTATGACTATGCCACCCATGTCGCGCAGCCTCAGCTGCCTTGCAATCTCTTCGGCCGCGAGCTTGTTTACCTCGAAGGTGTTCTCTTCCTGATCTGAGGTTTTGGCCCGTATGCCGCTGTTTACGTCTATGACATTCAGGGCCTCGGTGGTCTCTATCACAAGGTATGCCCCCTGTTTCATGGGAACTACCTTTCCGAAGGAACTCTTGATCTGGCGCGTCACTTCGAAATGGTCGAAGATGGGAGCCTTTCCGTCATAGAACTTTACGATCTTCTCCTGCTCGGGGGCAATGAGGGAGATGTACTTTCTGGTTTCCTCGTAGATCTTTTCGTCGTTCACGTAGATGTTGCTGAACGAGTCGT
>CACXHM010000111.1 GCA_902767465.1 uncultured Bacteroidia bacterium | reverse complement strand
GCGGGGCCGCGCCGATTGTTCCGATATATCAGGACCTAGAAGAAAAGCCTTGCGCTGAAGAGCATCTGCCAGGTATTGAAATAACTGCGGTAGCTCTTGACAGTGGGCTTGTTGAAGGTATAGACGCCGGTAGCATCAGCCTTGCTGATCTCGAGAATGTTCTCGGAGCTGACCTGCTTGGTGAGACCCCAGTCGGAGTTGAGCAGGTTGGCCACGTTGTTGATATCTACACCAAGCTGGAGGGTCGTAGGCTTGCCGGCCACAGGGAAGATGATATCCTGGGCAACCTTGAAGTTGATACGGCTCTGCCAAGGAGCAACCTTTGCTCCACGCACCGCATATTCTCCGCGATGCGTGCTGAGGTAGCTGTCGTTCTCGATGAACTCCTTGAATGCGGCCTTGTTGTCGGCATCCTTGAAGTTCATGCCCGCGAGATCGTCGTCAGTAGGGATGTACATCAGGTTCTGCGAACCGCTCACGCCGGTGACATCGTTCACATACTTGCCGCTGCGTACGCCGAATGTGTAGGAGTAGCGGGTATAGGAATAATTGCCGACATAGCAGTGGTTGTAGCCTTCGTAGAAGAGCCCGAAAGTAGTAGCGAAGTTCTTGCCTTCTTTGAGACGGTAGCTCACGTTAGCGATCACACGGTTGGGGCTCACGAATGCGGAGTGGCCGAGTTCGGGCTTGTTGGAACCGTTGACGCTGTAGTTGCCGCCGGAGAAGAGGCTGGAAACCTGGTCGCCGTAACCTTCCTGGATGCTCCTTGAGTCGCTGCGGGTGTAGGCAGCCATGAGGCTGAGACCGTTGTTGAAGTTCTTGGAGAGGCTGGCAGTAACGGAATAGTAGCGTCCGTTAAGGTCGGAGTTGGTCAGATAGTAAGGGTTGATGTTCTTGCCAAGACTGTTCTTGACGCCTTCGTTGTTCCATTTGGCACGGGGACCGGGCTCACCGGGCAGGGTGACACCTGCGGCATCTTCGGTGTAGCCAAGTTTCACTGCCTCAACTTCATTCATATTATAGTTGAAGATTCCTTCGAGGGATCCCTTGATTCCGAAAGGCAGGTCGGCATCGAGGGCAAGCGAGGACTTCCATGAGGTAGGCATCTTGAGGTTCTTGTCGAGGATCGTGGCTCCGGTAGGTGCGTACAGGTCCTTGGCGGTAAAGGTGCCTCCATACATTTCGGTAAGGATATCATTCATATTTGCATGGAACTTAGGAGTATTCGCTCCTGTGCCGTCAGCATCGATATACTGAGCCTGCAGGCAGTTGCTGTTGCCGGCAACGGACACAATCCACACGAAAGGAATACGGCCGGTGTAGAGGCCGGAACCGCCGCGGAGCACAAGGCTGCGGTCTTTGAGGATATCCCAGTTGAAACCTACGCGGGGGCTGAGGTTGATGCTTGCCTTGGGCATGTCTGCGGTGCTGAGCCCCTTCATGCTCGTGCCTTCAACCTTGGTAAGGAATTCCTTATTCTCGTTGTTGTCGAGGGCAGGATAGAAAGGAAGTTCGGCGCGGAGACCCACGGTGAGCTTGAAGTAGTCGCTGAAGTCGATTTCATCCTGGAAATAGGCAGATGCCTGATGGTAATCGAAAGCAGGGAACACCTGCTTGAGGTCGTCGCGGTTGGAGTGGGTAATAGCAAATGCAGCAGGTTTGCCGCCGGCTTTGAAATCATCCCAGCTGTTATACACATAGTAGCCCAGACCTCCCTGCACATAGCCGTTCTTTACGGTGTCGTATTCATACTGGAGACCTGCTACGAAATTATTGATTCCCTTAGACCAGGAAAGTTCGTCCGTAACAACCACAGTATGTACGTCACGAAGGTTTCCGTATGTAAACGGATCGGGGCCGAAGGAAGTAAGGACAGCATCGTTGGCACCGGTATCGGGATCATTGTACTTTTCCAGGATATCGACCGTCGGGAAGTTGCCTCCTACGAAGCTGCGGGGCTCGTTCTGGTACGACCAGGTGGCGCGCAGCATATTGGATGCCTTGCCATCGAACAGGCGGGAATTCAGTTCGGCAGCGACCGAAGTGAAGTTCCTTTCCTGGAAATAACGGCTGGACTCGAAATACATTGCATAAGTGGAAGTACGTCCGTAAGTATCCCTGTTGTAAGGAGCAGGGCTGATGGGGTTCACCGAACTCGAAGGAGAGTTGGAATCCATCGTATGTGTGTGGCTTAACCTCAGGTTCAGTTTATTGTTCGGGTTGATGTTCCAATCCAAACGGGCCATTGCCTTGTAGGCTGGCGTATCGAGGGAATAACCCTGATAGCGTCCGGGATTGTAGCCATATTTTTCGGACAGATAGGAAAGCACGTTGTCCATGAATTCCTTGGTAGGACGGACAACATCGCCGTTGGGAACGAATGCGGGATCGGCAATCACGCCTGTAGCGTCGCTAACCACCTTGGAGGAACCGGCGGACTCGCTGAACGTGTACTCGCCGTTTACAAAGAAGAAGAGTTTGTTCTTGATGATGGGGCCGCCCACGCTTGCACCGATCGTGTGATCGAAGAACTTGGCAGTATTGAGAGCCTTGCCTTCAATCTTGGTTCCGCGGACCGCCTGAGAAGTGTAGTAGTCATAAACTGAGGCAGTGAACTCGTTGGTTCCCCTCTTGGTGACCGCATTGATGGCACCGCCGGTGAATCCTGAGTGGCGCACGTCGAAAGGAGTGATGTTCACGCTCATCTGCTCAATGGCATCCAGTGAAATCGGGGTGCCGTTTGCAGGAAGGTTGCTGCCGATACCGAATGCGTTGTTGAATGCTGCACCGTCGACTGTAACATAAGAAGAACGGTAGTTTCCGCCACCTACAGCAAGACCGTTGGTGGTACCTGCAGCCTGGGGTGTCAGCTTCATGACATCGTTCATGCTGCGGCTGATGGTAGGCAGGGCCTGCATCTGACGCTGGCTCACCGAAGTACCGGCACCGGAACGGCGGATGTTCATGTTGGAGAGGGCGCCGTCTGCTACGAATACTGCAGCATCGAGGGTCACGCTCTCATCCTCGAGGGTAGCATCCACAAAAACAGTCTCTCCCAGGGGAGCATACATGTTGCGGTTTTCGACGTTGCGATAGCCAAGCATCTGAACGCTGACAGTGTAAGGTCCACCGGGGGTGACATTGTTTACACGGTAGTTACCGTTCTTGTCGGTAACTGCATAGTAAGTCTCAGCTGTCGGTTGATAGACAACCACAACAGCAGCACCGGCAACCGCACCGTCCTTGTCGGACACGTGACCGCCGAAAGATGATGTCGTAACCTGCGCATAGGCAGACACAACAATAATAGCCGCTAAGACACTTAACGACAATCTCTTGAAGCTTTGTTTCATAAATGTTTTTATTGAAAAATTATTTTTCCGATGCGAATTTAATACAAAAATCGAGAATCATATTAAAAATTATCAATAATCTTTCGTGTATCTTTTCTATCTTTGCAGTCGGAAAAGGGGAAAGATTTGACTGATTGCAACCCCTGTAATTTAAAAAATGCTAAAATGAACTATCTTTTTACGTCCGAAAGCGTTTCGGAAGGGCATCCTGACAAGGTTGCCGACCAGATTTCAGATTCCATCCTCGATGAATTCCTCCGCCAGGATCCGGATGCAAAGGTTGCATGTGAAACCTTCTGTACCGCGGGGCTGGTGATTGTGGGCGGAGAAGTGGCCTCGAGTGCCTACGTCGACATCGAAAAAGTAGCAAGGGAAACCATAGCCCGCATCGGTTACACCAAGGCCGAATACGGATTCGATGCATCTTCATGCGGAGTCATTTCCACCATCCACGAACAAAGCGCAGATATCCACAGGGGTGTCGTTCGCGAAGACGAGATGAACCAGGGTGCGGGAGACCAGGGCATGATGTTCGGCTATGCCT
>CACXHM010000110.1 GCA_902767465.1 uncultured Bacteroidia bacterium | reverse complement strand
CCGCCACTTCAGCATCATCCATTCCACCTGTTTTTTCCTTGCGGTAACGGCTTATGAACGGGATGGTATCCCCTGCCTCGAACATGTCTGCACAATTCTCTATCTGCCAGGCCTTGAGCTGCAGCTTCGAGGCCAGATAATTAACGTAAATCTCCTTCATCAGTCTTCTGTTGTAATGAGTTTCAGCTCCTCGCGATACGCGGCGAGGATACGGGATTTGGAAATAAACCCAAGATAGATCCCTTCGCGGGTAAGCACAGGCAGGCGCCATACGTCGGTCCTGTCGAACTTGGCCATTACACTGTCCATTTTCTCGTCTTCGAACACGATATCAACGGGCGCATGCATGAGGTCACGCACTTTCATGCCGGAAAGATTGTCCTGATCGAAAATGTGTTTACGGATGTCGTCCATTTCCAGGATTCCGCAAAAATGTCCGTCGGAATTCAGTACAGGAAACACCGCGACCGTACTTTCAGCAACAACGGCAGAGATGTCGGCAAGGCTGTCCTCATCTCTCAAGCGGGGATACTTGTCCCGCACAAGGTCGCGGGTTTGCAGCAGTGTCATCACCGCCTGATCGGAATCATGTGTCAGAAGGTCACCGTTGCGGGCTATGCGTTTTGTGTAGATAGAGTATTTTTCTTTCGTCCGTGTGATCCCGTAGGATGTGGTGGCACAAAGGATAAGCGGAAGGAGCAGGTCGTATCCTCCGGTTATCTCGGCAATGAGGAAAATGGCAGTCATGGGAGCCTGCATCACGCCGGCCATCAGTCCGGCCATTCCAACCATCACGAAATTCGACTCCGGGAGCCCTGCGCCGGCAAGATTAAGGCTTCTCGCCACTATGAAACCGAGTATGGCTCCCTCAAACAGCGTAGGTCCGAAAGTACCTCCGACACCCCCGCCGGAATTGGTAAAAGTCATGGCTATCACCTTCAGAAGCAGCACGAGGACGAGCAGCAGAATCCCGGTTTCCTTGCCATTCAGGAGATCGATCACCGTACCGTATCCTTCCCCGAAAAGCGGAGGAAGCAGCCACACCAGGACGGTAAGCCCGGCAGCACAGACAATCCAACGTATCCATGGACTGCGAATTGTCCGTGAAATGATATCTTCGAGCCATAACGTGAAGCGGGTAAAATAGATTGAAACTCCTCCGCAGCAAAGTCCGAGGAGCATATACCAGGGAAGATTAGTCAAGCTGAAATCGGTGAGGGTGCATGGGAAGATGGAAGATGGTCCCATACAAACATACGACACCACGGTGGCCGTCAGCGTGGAGATGAGCAGCGGCATCATCGAACTCATGGAGATATTGAAAAGGAGTATCTCCAAAGTAAAGAGGATGCCCGCGAGAGGAGCTTTGAAGATGCCTGCTATGGCTCCGGCCGCCCCGCACCCCAAAAGGACCGTGATTCCTTTATATGAAAGATGCGCCCTGCGCCCGATGTTGCTGCCGAATGCCGCTCCGGTATATACGATCGGAGCCTCCGCTCCGACGGAACCTCCAAGTCCGATGGTGAGCACGCTCGTCAGCAGCGAAGACCACATATTGTGAGCTTTGATCCTGGATTCATTGCGCGACACAGCCAGCAGCACCTTTGTTACGCCATGCCCTATATTGTCTTTAACAACATAACGCAACAGCAGCAGCGAAAGTAGCATTCCCACCGCCGGATAAACGAACAAAGGGCCCCGAAGAAGCCCCTGTAACAAGGAAATTCCTTTTAGCAAAACGACAGCGGCACCACCGGCACAAAGTCCGACAACGAAACTGAGTGCAAGCAGCTTGGCAGATTCAGTCGCCTTGATCGTCGTCACCGCCATACTGCGAGATATTGTCGTCAGGAAGAGTACCCCCGTCGGCATCGGCATCGGCAGAGGGTCCCGCGACCTGCTCGTTTTCGGCGTTTTCTTCACCTTCGAGCCAGCGCTCGATGTCTTCGAGGTCATCGGTTTCCACCTTGATCTTCACAAGGTAGATTGCATCAGGAATCTCGACGGTTACGGCATAGAATGGCGTGCCGTCGGGTTTGGTATATCTGGTAAGATCCTGGAACCAGTCATTCGAACCGCCGGGGTACTTCTCATTGAAAGCAGCCGACAACTCTGCCGACATATTCTCATAACTGATTACGTGTCTCTTTTTCTGGTCTTGTGGCATAATCCTGTAAATTTGCTGCAATAATAGAGCAAACTTTTTTAATTTGCAATACCGGAGGCTACATTCTTTCCGGAAGTTCTATACCAAGCAGTCCCATACTGGCGCACAAGACGTCCGAAACGGTCTTGATCAGGGAAAGACGCATGCTCCGGACGGCACTGTCACTCTCACGCAATATCTGGGTGTCATGATAGTACTGGTTGAACTCCTTGGCAAGATCATAGGAATAATTCGCCATCACCGCAGGTGAGAAAGAAGCTGCGGCTTCCGAGAGCTTCTGAGGGTAGAGATTTACCAGCTGCACGAGACGGATTTCCTTTGGGCTTAAATCCACCGCGGGGCACTCCGGCGTTGAAGCATCTTTGGCTTTTCGCAGAATACTGCAGATACGGGCATTGGTATATTGGATAAAGGGACCCGTATTACCGTTAAAATCAATGGATTCCTTCGGGTTGAACAGCATTTTCCTGCGAGGATCCACTTTGAGGATGAAGTATTTGAGAGCGCCCAGACCTATCATGTGATAGAGCCTGTCCTTCTCCTGCTCAGGCACATCATCCAGCTTTCCGGACTCTTCGGACGTTGCCTTTGCCTCGAGATACATATCTTCTATGAGGTCATCGGCATCAACGACCGTACCCTCCCGGGATTTCATCTTGCCTTCGGGCAGTTCCACCATGCCGTAAGAGAGGTGGAAGATGCGTTCCGCCCACTCAAAACCCAGCTTTCCGAGCACAAGTTTCAGCACCTGGAAATGGTAGTTCTGCTCGTCGCCCACGACATAGACGTGAGAATCCAGATCGAACTCGGCAAAACGGCTCTCGGCTGTGCCAAGGTCCTGCGTCATATAAACGGATGTGCCGTCGGAACGCAGCAGCAACTTGCGGTCGAGGCCGTCGGCGGTGAGGTCGCACCACACACTTCCGTCCGGGTCCTTTACGAACACTCCGGAGTCCAGGCCTTTCTGTACCAGGCTCTTGCCCAGCAGATAGGTGTTATGCTCATAGTAAACCTTGTCGAAACTGATACCAAGGGCACGGTAGGTCTGGTCGAATCCGTCAAAAACCCATCCGTTCATCTTCTCCCACAGTGCGCGCACCTCAGGATCCCCCTGTTCCCACTTCACCAGCATCTGGTGAACCGCCTTCATGCAGGGAGCTTCCTTCTCTGCCTGCTCCTTGTCCATTCCGCCTGCAACAAGCTCCTCAACCTCTTTTTTAAGCATATTGCTGAAGGCCACATAGCAGTCGCCAACCAGATGGTCGCCCTTTTTGCCCGAAGATTCAGGAGTTGCGCCGTCAAAGCACTTCTGCCAGGCATACATGCTCTTGCAGATATGCACTCCGCGATCATTGACCAGAGTGGCCTTTATCACATCGTTTCCTGCGGCGGCAAGCAACCTGCTCACGGAATCTCCAAGCAGATTGTTGCGGATATGTCCAAGATGCAAGGGCTTGTTGGTATTAGGGGAGGAGAATTCCACCATTATCCTTTTGCCCGTTGAGGGAAGGGTAAAATAAGAATCGCCGGCCTCAATAATGCTTTGAAGGGTTTCGCGCCACCACAGATTGGACAGGCTGATATTCAAAAAGCCTTTCACGCTGTTGAAAGCGCTCACTTCCGGGCAATTGCCCGCGAGCCATTCTCCCAAAGCCGTTCCGGTTGCATCGGGCGAAGCATGAGATATCCTCAAAAGAGGAAAGACTACTATTGTGTAGTCTCCCTCGAATTCTTTACGTGTCACCTGCACCTGCAAGGTGGAAGGATCGACGGTGGTATTGTAAATTGCCTTTACGGCTTCGGCGGCTTTCGAGGCAAGAAATAGTTCAGGGGTCATCAGTATTATCCCAAATAAGATTTAAGAAGTTTGCTTGCCGACGGTTTCTTGAGTTTACGGATGGCTTTTTCCTTTATCTGGCGCACACGTTCACGCGTGAGGTCAAGACGCTCTCCAATTTCTTCAAGGGTCATCTCCTGGCATCCTATGCCGAAAAAACTCTTGATGATCTCGCGCTCGCGCCCCGTCAGGATCTGAAGCGCGCGCTCAATTTCGATGCT
>CACXHM010000109.1 GCA_902767465.1 uncultured Bacteroidia bacterium | reverse complement strand
GTACTGGGCTGTGATATGAGCGGCGGTTATGGGATATGTGGTGCTAAACTTCATTCTGTCGTGAAATAAAGTACAAATTTAATCTTTTTCCGGTCAGTAAACGGAAAAACCGGTTTGATTATGTGAAATTGCTACAATATTCCGGCGAAAAGACGAAGAACCCTTGAGAACAGCATTTGATACCATCTCCTCTCCCTCCACCAATCGTCGAGATTGATTTCTTTCGAAACCTCCATGTCCTTGAAAAAGATTTCCTTGCATGCAAGGGCTGTCTGCTTGTCGTATATGTAGCAATTAACTTCGTGGTTGAGTTCAAAGCTCCTGATATCTATATTTGAAGTGCCGATTTGCGACAAATAGTCGTCGCAAACTACGGTTTTTGAATGGATGAACTCCCCTCCTCGTTCAAATATGCGGACTCCGGCTTCAAGACATTCCCTGTAATATGCTTTATTGGCTGCCCCCATCATGATCGTATCTACTTTTTCAGGGAACATTATACGAACATCGACACCTCGTAACGCTGCGGATTTCAAGCAATTGAGGAACGACTGCGGTGGCACGAAATACGGAGTTTGCATGTAGATGTAATCCTTGGCATTCTGGAGCAGCCATTCGTATCCCATCTGCAGCATCGGCCATCTTGCATCCGATTCGTCAGGGACTATCTGTATCAACTTATCCCGGAAAGGCATCTCCGGAACAGTTGTTGATTCTTTAAAGTACTGTGTAAGAGGATGTTTAAGTGTTCCACCAGCAGTAAGCCACGAATCTAGAAAAATTGCTTGAAGGGCTGCGACGGCATTCCCTTCAATGCGTAGATGGGTGTCTCTCCACTGGAAGAAATAATGGTTATTCACATTCATGCCCCCAGTGTATCCGATACGACCGTCAATGACAACTATTTTGCGGTGATTGCGGTAGTTAAGCCTCATCGGGAGGCTAAAAATACCCTGTTTGCTGCTTGTGAAACGCTCCACCTCAATGCCCGATTTGCGCATCTTGTTATAATAGGAAGACGGAATGGGCATATTGGCGATATTCTCGTTAAGGAAACGCACCTCTATCCCTTCACTGGCTTTCTGTTCCAGAATCTGCTGCACTTCCCTTCCTCCCCTGTCATTTCCAAAACGGAAATATTCCAGGTGTATGGATTCCTTGGCCTCTCGTAGATCCTTCATCAGCAGTTCCTGCTTGCGGCGGCCTGATGTGATGATTTCGAAGGAATTGCCATTGCTCAGATTGTTGCCAAGCTCCACATTGGACAGTAGTTTTGCAAGCGGACGGAACGGCTTTTCTACAGCATCGATGGGTATGGGCGAATCCAGAAGTCGTTTTATCTTTTCATCATATTCTGCCCGGAATTTCTCCAGTGCAGCTTTGTGCCTTCGTTCAAAAAAAATATGATTCCGGTAGTTGATTCCCAGCATCAGGTATAGGATGATTCCCACTACAGGCAGTATGGTTATGGTTAGAAGCCAGGCAAGTTTGGTCCCGGAATCCCCATTATCGAATATAATGATAATGGCCGTACCGATAACCAGCAGACCAAGCAGAACAGATAGAATTATGTTTCCCAGCATCAATGCAAAAGTAATAAAAAATGCGTATATTCGCATTTATGAGGCACTTGACAATAACCGTTTTACCCCTTTTTCTTCTTTTCTTTTCATGTTCCGGCGGAAGTGATATCGAATCCTCTTCTTTGACTCCGGATGTCCCTTCCGGGCTCGAAGTCAGTTCTGTCACCCGCAATTCCGCAGTCGTTAAATGGAAAGCTGCAGCCAATGCCGATAATTACGAATGGAAACTTGAAAGGAACGGAGATGTTTTCCTGACAGGAAAAAGAAGTGCCCTCTATGTCAATATCGAGGGGCTGGAAGCATCTTGTAGCTATAGTTTTTCCGTCCGCGCTTTAAATGGTTCTTCTTTTTCCAAATGGTCAGACAGTATAGATATCATCACCGAAGATGCACCTGAAATCGTTCCGGACGCACCGGATGCCCTTTGCATTGACTCTCCCCTGCTACTCAAACTTGGATATAAACCGGAGTTCGGCACTATCGGTTTCATAAAGGTTTTCGACTCTGCAGATAATCTGGTTGATGCTATCGACCTTTCGGATATAGCAACTGTCACAATCCGGGATGACGGGCAGATGATCCCCAGGGAAAAACTGACAGGCACCACACCCCTTTCATCTTTCATGGATGTTGTAAAGTGCGGATCCCGCTGGCGTATAATCCATTATACCCCACTTCGTGCAAAGGATGACGCACTTGAAATAAGGCTTCACAATTCTGTTCTCGATTATGGGAAGGAGTATTATGTCACGATGGATGCCGGCGTGGTGAAGGGTCATCCCGGAATCAGCAAAGGAGAGTGGTCTTTCAAAACAAAGAGTAAACCGGAATTATCTTCGGTTTTGAATGTCAATTCCGACGGTAGTGCAGATTTCTGCACGGTTCAGGGAGCTTTGTGTGCTGCAAATTCTGTGGCGAAAGATAATGCCGTGCAGATCAATGTTGCAGCCGGCACATACCTGGAAACTCTGTGCATGCGGGACAAGAACAATGTCACCCTGAGCGGGGCTGACAGAGATAAAACAATCATCGCTTACGCCAATAGCGAGGGCTACGAGGGCGGGAGCGGAGCATCCGTGTCGGGCCGTCCGTCCCTCGGGCAGCCTATCGATCCGGCAGACGGCAAGAATACAGGAGGACGCGGTGTAATGCTATTTGAGAACTGCGACAACCTGCGCATGGAGAACCTGACGATGCATAACACTTTCGGATCCAAAGACGGTCAGG
>CACXHM010000108.1 GCA_902767465.1 uncultured Bacteroidia bacterium | reverse complement strand
TATGGCAGGATACGGCTGCAGCGCTCGTTTGTGCTGCTCCACGACGCATTGAAGCCCCTCGCAGCAGCCCACCAGGCAGGATCCGGCTTCTCCCAGAACGGGAGTTCATCGTAAGTTCTGAACTTGTCTTCTCCTTTCGCTGAAAAAACTCCGGAGAGACACAACATAAATACTATAAATACCTTTAATCTCATATTCAATCATCAAAATCTCAACCCTGCCGAAATATTCACAAAGCGGTCACCCAGATACGGATTCAACATATAAGCGCAAGATACCGGAAGGTCAAGGGGACCGACCCTGAAACCTACCGAATATCTGATTTCGCAATGGACAATACCCTTGCCTACGCTTACGCCACAATTCCCGGTCAAGGTACCGAAACGTCCGAACCCGTGATACAGTTCCGCATCGCAGTACGAAGAATCGTCTCCATGGAAAAACGTGAACCACCGCAGCCGGAATGGCAGGCGCGACGGGGTCCAGCACAAGGCTGCCTCCATCAGTTGCGTCTCTTCGTGGGACATATACACGAAATAGCATGCGGTGTGCAGAGACACGTTCCGGATACGATACGAAGCCTCGATGTCCCTCTCGGCATACAATCCGTCAAACGGAAAATAGCCGTATGCCATGAAGGTGAAATTACCTGTCGTGAGAGCCAGCTCCGGATAAAGATGCAGCCCGCATACCCTCTCCCCTCTCCACAGATAGGCCGAGGAGATGTCGGCTCCTCCTGACAACCGCACTCCGGCCATAGAAGGAACCGAAACGAAAAACAACAGGATGAGTACCGCCGGTATCCTCACATCACTACAATTTCATCAAGAAAGATGTAGAAATCCGGGAAGATATGGTCCACCTTGCAGTCAAAGGAGGACTCTATTCTGATGTAACGTCCCCAACTGTCGGTAAAGAGCGGAAGCATCTGATAAAGGTACAGCCTGTCCACATTCTCCAGTTCATGGAAGACCTTTCCAATGGAAGTGTAATTCGAACCGTCATCAGAAACCGATATCTCCATTGAGTACGGAAGAGGATGCCGTCCCGGCTTCCAACCCGGAAAATGACCGGACATCCCGCTGCCGTCATTTATGTTATGAACCTTGAATATGGATGGGCACACCATACTTATATGCTGTCTTTCACCAAGATCGATCACCATGTCCACATGGTGGAAAGCGACCCATTTGCCATCGGAGAACGACCATCCTCCGAACTTGCCGTCAAGAAGAACGGCTGGATCCACGCTCTCCATATGAAGCGGTGCGTAATAAGGAGAGTTGAAGGTAATCCCTGCCCCCAGCGCCTTATGCATGCATTCCCTTCCGGCTTCGGGTCTTTCCCCGAAAGCCGAGGACTGCTCGAAGAAAGAATACCCTCCTTCCTCGAGGAAGGTTTCAAGAAGAGGCAGCCGCCTCTTGAAATCTGCAATATCTTTCCGTTCAGGCTGTGTCCAGCCCACTTCGGCTTCTGCAAATAAACGGGGATAGAGTTTGGTCTCGACTATCTCAGGAGTATCGCACTTGCCGACGGCCCAGTCACAGGTCTCGACTCCGAGAAGTGCCGGGCTGGAACCGGGATCGAAACCATACATGGCTTCGATGGGAACATAATAGCCGAATTCTCCTCCCGCCGTCAGCGGAGCATCCTGAGCATAACACAGGTAGGAAGTTTCATACGGGCACATTACGGTGGTCCGTCCGGCCTCAAGATGGCGTTTCCCTTTCTGTGCGCTGCGCCATGCAAATACGGCCGCATCGTCCGGGGCGCCGCAGTCGGCAATTTCATCCCATCCTATCATTTTCCTGCCTTTAGAGGCAAGATATTTCCCTATCCTGGCGGTCATATAGGCCTGAAGGTCCTGCAGCTGCGTCATCCCATTCCTTTCCATGAGCCTGCGGCAATGCACACATTCCTTCCATGCACCCATCTGGGCCTCGTCACCGCCTATGCAGATATATTCGGAAGGAAAGATATCAATGAACTCGTCGAGAACCTTTTCCAAAAACTCATACGTGGCTTCATTCGAAGGGCACAAGTCCTTTGAGGCTATCCTGTTCCCCGCCGAATCAACGCATTGCAGTTTCGGATAAAGGCTCACGACGGTTTGATTGTGTCCCGGCATCTCCAGTTCCGGAAGGATAGTGATCTGCCGCTGAGCCGCATACCCGACAAGTTCCCGCAGGTCATCCTTGGAGTAATACCCTCCATAGGCATCAGGATCATCAGCCCGGCAGTACCTTACACCGGCCCCCCGGACAACATCGACTCCCTTTCGAAAAGCGCCTTCTTCGTGCAGGCGCGGATAAGCGTCTGTCTGGATGCGCCATGCGTAATTGTCACCGGCATGGAAATGCAGCACATTCATCTTGGAAAGGGCCATCATGTCCAGCTGTGCCTTGATGAAGTCTTTGTCCATCCAGTATCCGACCAGGTCGAGCATAAGTCCGCGGTATGCATAACGGGGCCAGTCCGTAAGCGTACAGCAGGATACTTCACCGTTTCCTGCCTTTGCCATCTGAAGCAGCGACTGCATGGCGTAGAACCGGCCTGTTTCAGATGTACTGAAGACAGTGATTCGTTTCGGCGTCACAACTATTCTGTAGGCCGCGTCGTACGCGAATGGCTCAAGCCGCTTCATCTCACGGCAGAAGGCACGGTCGCCGGTCCGGAACTGCAGTCCGGCGATTTTTGCCGACAGGGCGTCTCCGGGCAAGACCCCCTCCGGAAAACGGAAGGTTCCAGTGGAAACGGAATACTCCGCCGGTCTTGGAGTCACCGCTTCAGGGCCTGCCGGCCCCGCATGGCATACCGCGCTCCCGAGCCAGAGCATGGCTATTATGAGGAACAGCCGCCTACTCATAACTTACCAACTCGATCTTTACATCGTCCACCATCATGCGGTTCTGGTAACTTGAGGTTTTGACCCCGCCTATGGCGATCCTGGAGTGAGGCATCACTCCGGAAACCTCTGCGCTGAAATCCTGCCAGGAATTGGCTCCGGCCACCACGAACTGTTTTACCAAAACCGGTTCGGAAGAAACGACATAAGTGCCAGCATCCGGAGTAACAGAATCTCTATACACGTAGATGGCCATGTCAAGATGGTCTGATCCATAGCCGGTAGCACCCTTGAAGCTCACTTTCACTTTTGCCTTGCCTGAAAGGCTGGACATGGCCGGGGTAACAAGCATTCCGGCGCAGTTGTTGTTGCCCACCTGGGCATATCCGGCACGGTTGGTGACACGCCCGTTGTTGCCGTCCTGCGCCCAAACTCCCCAGTCTTTGAGACGGGTGGAAGGGATTGACGTCTTCAAGGTTCCGAACAGGCCGCAGGCATCATTGGGCTCGGAAACTGCTATCTCATACGAAGTTCCTCCCACCGTACGCGCACCTACAGGATTATCCCCGGTGAATGGAACGAGCGGCAAACCACGGTTCTTGGGAGTATAGCCGCATGCCTGTCCCACCACGTCACCGGTCCAGATCAACTGGCTGAAGTCTTCATACAGAAGAACGTCTCCCGCCTTGGCACTGCCCGCAGAAGCAACCATGACATTGGGATCAGCGAGGGTCTTTGCGCTGACAACGGGACTTTGGGCTCCAGTGGCCAGATCCTCAGCCTTGAACCAGTATGTAGTGGAAGGAGCGAGTCCGGTGAAGATGAAACGGTCGGCAATATTGACGTTGCTGACACGATTTGTGGAAAGACCGTTCTGGATCACCCATGCTACATGGAGGTCCGTACAGGCCGCATCCTTGTAAAGATAAATCTTATAGGCGCCGGCTATATCTTCGGCATTCGTGCTGGACGCACTCTTTTTCCAATGGAAGGTGAGAGTGGATGACGTCGCTCCCCTGGAGCCTCCGTCGGTAGCGAGTTCAGCGACAAGTGGATCTACGACAATCTCCGTGCTTTCGTATTTCTTAACCTTCAATGAAACATTGTCAATAAGCAGTCGGAGGTTGGTATCGGTCCCCGCCACCGACGTGCCGCCTATGGCGATGCGGTCACCGGGCCTGACATTCACCAGTTCCGCCGTGTAACGGTGTGTGTCATAGCCACCTTCCAGTTCAAATGTAGCAGCTACCCGCGAATTACCCGCGGAAGGAGCGACAAGGCTGCCCGCGCCGTTGGGAGAATTGCTCAGCACAAGCACCTGAACTGTGCGCGGTTCCCGTATGTAATAAGGCTCGCCGTCGAAGGAGAGTTCCACCGTGGCGGTGCTGCTGAGATTGCTCAGAGGCGGAGTAACAAGCTTGGCAGGGTTCTTTGCCCCTCCTATCTTCAACGTTCCGGACATTACGGAGCAGCCGGCTCCGATGTAGCCCCAGTCCGCAAGACGGGTCCCGGGGATTATCGCTTTCATGGTGCTGAAAAGGCCTATTTCGGTATTTTCGCCCACCAGGAAATAACCGTCAGCATTTGCAGCGGCTTCGCTACTCAGCTCTCCCATGGCCCCGGAAGCGGGAATCATGGAAGTCACCGTGCCGCGGTTCTTCAGGGAATAGCCCACGGCATCGTCCATCATTGAACCACCCCAAATGAGTTCGTCGAAATCTTCCCTGAGCAGATAGTCACCTTCAGCTGCCTTTGCGGAACCTACCATTTTATTGACAGATTCGGCAGTGGTGACCTTGAGAGGCTCGCCCTCCACAACGGAAGAGGCTGAGCTTATGTCGTCGACGCGGACCCAGTAGTCGTGTGCAGCCTCGAGTCCCGTGAATACGAATGCAGGCTGACGTTCAAGATAGCGTCCGCCGTAACGACCTCCCTTGAGCGAAGTGTCGAAGAAATCTTTCACTATATCCCAGCTCACTATAAGCTGCGAGCAGGCGGCATCGGAGTAGATGCCGGCCCTGGCCTTGCGGGTAAGGTCACGGACCGGTTCCTCGAAGCCGGTCATGGACCATTCAACGCTCACGGTACCGGATGTGGCGCGGATAACCCTGGCGACAGGCGGAAGCCAGGCAGCGATCCTGTCCACAATACCGACGCCGACTTCGATGGGAGCAATTTCCGAACCCGACATCACATAGGTCCACGAGGTGCTTTCATCCTCCGGATAATTCGCCTTGATTCGCGCGTAGTACCGCTCGTACTGCGTCAGATTCGAGAAAATGTG
>CACXHM010000107.1 GCA_902767465.1 uncultured Bacteroidia bacterium | reverse complement strand
CGCTTTCCAGCAAAGGAAGCACCACCTCGGTCTCCGGATCGCCGAAACGGGCGTTGAACTCGATGACCTTTATGCCGTCCGCAGTCTTCATGAGTCCGCCGTAAAGCACGCCGCTTAGCGGACATCCTTCCGCTGCCATAGCGGCTGCGGTCCTGCACATTATGTTTTTGAAAGCATATTCTTTTTCGGCCTCCGTAATGAAAGGCAGTCCGGTATAGGCCCCCATTCCTCCGGTATTGGGTCCTTTATCGCCATCGAACGCCCTTTTATGATCCTGCGAAAGAGGCATAGGATAAACCCTGTCGCCATCAACGAAACACAGGAATGAGAATTCCGGACCTGAAAGATAGTCCTCTATCACCACCCTCCCCTTTCCAAATGCAGCATCGAGAAGCATATCGGAAAGAGCGGTACGGGCTTCGTCGATATTCTGAGCGATAACCACCCCTTTGCCGGCGGCAAGCCCGTCGTACTTGATGACTGCGGGAAAAGGGCGGGCACTCACATATTCAAGCGCTTCTTCGTAATTGTCGAAACTTTTGTATGCAGCAGTCGGAATGTCATATTTCAGCATCAATTCCTTGGCGAATTCCTTGGAACTCTCAATGCGGGTGGCCGACTTTGTGTGCCCGAAAATCCTGAGCCCGGCAGCACGGAATGCGTCCACGATGCCGGCAGCGAGCGATGCCTCAGGCCCGACAACGGTGAGATCTACCTGATTCTCCAATGCGAAAGCCTTAAGACCCTCCACGTCGGTATCTTTCAATTGAACATTGAAAGCCTGCTCGCCTATGCCGGCGTTTCCGGGAGCGCAATAGATTTTTTCTACCTGCGGACTGCGGCTCAGTGCATCAACGATGGCATGTTCCCGCCCGCCGCCTCCGACTACAAGGACGGTTTTGCCAAGACAGTTCTCGAGATTGATTTCCCTGGCCCCTGCGGCGGATCTTGATGAAGGAAGAGGATATACGAGTCCCATAGGATCAATGTTTAAAATGACGGACGCCCGTAAAGAGCATCACTATTCCGAGCTCATCCGCCTTGGCGATCGCTTCGGCGTCACGGATGCTTCCGCCAGGCTGGACGATTGCGCAAACTCCATATTCTGCAGCAAGGGCGACGGTGTCGTCGAAAGGCAGAAAACCGTCGGAGGCGAGAATGAGGCCTTCGGAGAAGCCGGCCGCACGAGCCTCTTCCAAGGCAATACGGGCAGACCCCACCCGGTTTGTCTGACCGGCGCCGATTCCTATTGTATGACCGTCACGCACTACAGCAATCGCGTTGGATTTCACATGTTTGACTATTTTCCATCCAAACTCGAGGTCTTTCATGATCCCGGTAGAAGGGACCTTTTTCGTAACACACATTTCAGCCGTCACATCCTCAACCTGCGTATCAAGCTGCTGCACCAGCAGGCCTCCGGTCACCCCTACATACTGGGGAACAGGTGCCGACGAAGGCGTCATATCGACTTTCAATACCCGAAGATTCTTCTTTGAAGAAAGAATTTCAAGTGCTTCAGGAGTGTAGGACGGGGCTATGACTATCTCCAGGAAAATGGGTTTCATCCCGAGTGCAACCTCGGCGGTAAGTTCCCTGTTCACCCCGACTATGCCTCCGTAGATACTCACCTTGTCGGCCTCATAAGCAGCCTGCCAGGCTTCCTCTATCGTGGAACCTACAGCTGCCCCGCAGGGGTTCATGTGTTTCAATGCCAGGCAGAAAGGCTCGCTGAAATCGCGGAGAACATTGAGCGCAGCATTGGCATCCTGAATATTATTATATGAAAGTTCCTTTCCCTGAAGCTGTTCGGCAAAAGCAAGGGAGAAAGGCACAGGCTTCATGCCAGAATAGAAAGCAGCCTGCTGATGTGGGTTCTCGCCGTAACGCAGGCTCTGCTTGAAATCAAATTCAAGGAAAAGTTTTTCCGGGAGTCCGGACTGGGCACGCATATAGGTAGCTATGCAGCTGTCGTATTCGGCAGTATGGGTATATGCTTTGGCGGAAAGTCTCAGACGCGTGGCATCTGAAGTCTTACCATTTTCACGCAGTTCCGAGAGCACCGCGTCATAATCGGACGGATCGCAGACAATGGTAACATCTTTCCAGTTCTTGGCCGCTGAACGCACCATGGACGGTCCTCCGATATCGATATTCTCGATAGCTTCATCGAGAGTAACCCCTTCTTTGGCAATAGTCTGACGGAATGGATAGAGGTTCACGCACACCAGATCTATGGTTTCGATACCATTTTCTGCAAGGGTCTGCATATGTGCGGGAAGGTCCCTGCGCGCAAGGATACCTCCGTGCACCTTAGGATGCAGGGTTTTCACCCGTCCATCGAGTATCTCCGGGAAGCCGGTAACCTCGCTGATGCCGATGGTTGCAATGCCTTCGCTCTCGAGAAGCTTCTGCGTGCCTCCCGTAGCTATTATTTCCCATCCAAGTTCTGCCAGGCCCTTCACAAAAGGCACAAGTCCGGTTTTGTCGCTTACGCTTATTAATGCTCTCATTTTATCAACTTTGCTATTGTTTCAACGTATAATTGATGCTCTATTTTCTGTCCTATGCGATGAACTTCCTCCGGATCATCTCCGTCATATTCAAAAGCCCGCTGGGCTATTATCCTGCCGCCGTCCAGATCGGAATTCACCCAATGAATGCTGATGCCGTACACCTTGACACCATACGCCACGGCCTGCTCCACCGCATGGGCGCCCTTGAATGCCGGAAGAAGAGAAGGATGAATGTTGATAATACGGCCTTCGTATGCTTTCAGCAGCACATCTCCCACGATTCTCATATAACCGGCAAGGCACACGAGATCCACTCCGGCGGCATCCAAAAGGGACACGATCTGCGCTTCGAATGCCTCTTTGGAAGGGTACTCCTTTGGCGAAAATACGAAAGAAGGTATTCCCCTCGCAGCTGCCTTGTCAACAACTGCCGCCGTCGGCTTGTCGCAAACCATCAGGACCACGACAGCATCCAGACGTCCATCCGCACAGGCATCAGCAATCGCCTCGAAATTACTGCCCGTACCACTCGCAAATACAGCTAATTTTTTCATCCTGGATTGATTCTGTTTCAACTTCGCACGAACTCTATTCTATTCCCTGTGTGCCGGCTTTCGGACGGGCAATGCCCTGGTCTGGCTCCCCCTGCGGGACAGGACGGGGCCCTTTGCCCGGCGCGGAGGTTGGGCCTTTCGGACGGGCAATGCCGGGATGGTCGGCCCCCTGCGGGTCACCGCCCGGCCCTTTGCCCGGCGCGGAGGGGATAATGCAGACCCCCGGAACATCTGTAACGCGTCCGATAACCGACGCCCTCTCGCCGCATGCCTCCAAAATGCTGATGGCCTCCGGAGCCTCCGCCGCATCCATCACCGCAATCATACCGATACCCATATTGAAGATATTGAACATCTCGCGATGTGGCACCCCGCCCCACTTCTCAAGCATCCTGAAAACCGGAAGAATCTCCCAGCTACCCTCCTGAATCTCCAGCCCCTGTCCCTCATGGAGCACGCGCGGAATATTCTCGTCGAATCCTCCACCCGTTATATGACAGATCCCATGCACGTCGCAGGAGCGGATAACCTGAAGCATCTGCTTTACATAAATCTTCGTAGGTGTAAGAAGGACATCACCAAGGAGCCGCCCGCCGAATTCCGGGATTGCATCCGTGTAGGACAGTCCCGCATCGGCGACAATCTTGCGCACCAGGCTGAACCCGTTGGAATGAACTCCGCTGGATGCAACCCCGACAAGCACGTCTCCGACCTTCACCTTTGAGCCGTCAATCAATTTCGACTTCTCTACCACACCTGTGGTATAGCCCGCAATATCATATTCCCCATCAGCATACATGCCTGGCATCTCCGCAGTTTCCCCGCCCACAAGAGCACACCCCGCCTGACGGCATCCCTCGGCCACACCGGCAACTATCGCCTCCACCTTGGAAGGGATATTGTGTCCGAGCGCGACATAATCGAGGAAGATAAGAGGTTCCGCCCCCTGGGCAAGAACATCGTTCACACACATTGCCACGGCATCTATTCCGATAGTGTCGTGTTTGTCCATTGCAAAAGCGATCTTCAGTTTGGTGCCTACTCCATCGGTGCCGCTGACGAGCACCGGCTCACGGACATTCAGCGCCGAGAGGTCAAACATTCCTCCGAAGGAACCGATATTTCCCATAGAACCGGGACGCACCGTAGATGCAACATGCTGTTTTATTCTTCTTACAACCTCATAGCCGGCTTCCAGGTTTACTCCGGCATTTTCGTATGTTTTTGCCATAATTTAATCTTTAGTTACTGCGTCATCATAAAGCAGGGTAGGATACTCGCCGGTAAAACATGCCTGGCAGGGATCCGCACATCCAAAACAAGAATCCCGGGTAGATTCCGGGCTGAGGTATCCAAGTGAGTCAGCCTCAATGGCTTTGCAGGCCTCTTCCAGAGTGCGGTGCGAGCAGAGAAGCTCCTCCGGTGTGGAAGTATCCACTCCGTAATGGCATGTGAAACGCATCATGGGACTGGCAATGCGGACATGCACTTCGGCAGCCCCCGCCTCACGGAGCAGTTTTACTATCTTCAGAGAGGTAGTTCCACGGACTATAGAATCATCGACAAGGGCAATGCGCTTTCCGTTCACGATGCTGCGTACCGGTGAAAGCTTCATCTTGACTCCCAGTTCACGCATGCTCTGAACCGGTTGGATAAATGTACGGCCGACATATTTGTGCTTTACCAGACCCATTTCGAAAGGAATTCCGCTTTCTTCGGCATAGCCTATTGCGGCGCTCAGGCCGGATTCGGGAACGCCTATCACGATATCTGCGTCAGCCGGGCACTCACGATAGAGGCGTCTTCCGGCTTCTTTGCGGTAAGCATGGACATTGCATCCGTCAATATCGCTGTCCGGGCGGGCGAAGTAGATGTAATCCATGGCGCACATACGATGACGGGAGAATCGGGAATACAGGGTACTGCGCATCCCGTTTTCATCGAACGAGACGACCTCGCCCGGTTTTACGTCCCGGATGAACTCCGCGCCCATGATTCCAAAAGCGCAGGACTCGCTGCTTACCACGTAACCATCTCCAAGGCGTCCGATGCACAGAGGCTTGATACCATATTTGTCGCGGCACGCATACACACGGCTCCTGGTCATTATCACAAAGGAGAAACCGCCCTCCATCATATTTAGCGCCTTCAAAATTCGCTCTATGCGGTCTTCGTTATAGTTTTTCTTTATCAGATGTGCAAGGAGTTCGCTGTCGGTATCGGTTTGGAAGATGGTACCATGCTTCTCGAGATAATCGGCAATCTGCCTGGCATTCACCAAATTACCTTCGCCGGCTACCACAAAGTTCCCGCTCTTGTGCCGGAAATAAAGCGGCTCGACGTTTTCAGGTCCTCCCTTGGAGGCATTTGCATACTTAACGCTGCCAACACCCATCGACCCCTTCAGTCCAGATATTTCGCCATTGGTAAAAATCTCGCTCAGCAGGCCCTGCCCGCGATACCGGTACGACTTTCCCTGCTCGTCGAAAGTTGCGATGCCTCCTCCCTCCTGTCCGCGGTGCTGAAGGTTGTGGAGGCCATAATAAATGTAGGTCGAGGCATCTTTGACGCCATAAACTGCAAGAACACCCATATTTACTTTGCTACAATGTTTTCCAGTCTTTCCAAAACAGTACGATACGATGCGACCACATCGCTCAGATCCAAGCGGAAACGGTCTTTATCCATGCGCTCCCCTGTCGCTTCATCCCAAAGGCGGCATGTATCGGGGCTGATTTCATCCGAGAGGATGAGTTCACCATTGTCGGAGGCCCGGCCGAATTCCAGCTTCATATCTACCAGTTCAATTCCGGCTTTGTGGAAAAGGCCTTCAAGAAGGGCACCGGCCTTGCGTGCAACGGCAATCATGATATCCAGTTCATCGTAAGAAGCGAGTCTCAGCGCTACGGCGTGGTGCTTGTTGATGATAGGATCTTCCAAAGCATCATCGTTATATTGCAGATCGACGATGATGTTTCCCGGACAGAAGCCATCCTCGACCCCAAGGCGGACAGCAAGGGATCCCGCTATCCTTTTGCGCCAGAATACTTCGATAGGGATGACATCTATCTTGCGGCAGAGCTGTTCCCTGTCACCGGTCTGTTCAATGAAGTGAGTGCGGACTCCGTTCTGATTCAGATAACCCAGCAGAATCGCTGAAATGCGATTCGTGAGTACGCCTTTCCCGTCAAAACGGGCGCGCTTGATGCTATTGTACGCCAGTGTCACATCCTTATAGTGGAAAATGACCTTATTTGGATCGTCGGTCGCATAGACCTGCTTCTCGTTTCCGTCGAAGACCAGTTCTTTTTTTATCATATCTTTCTGAAATAATTCACAGCGTTCTCAAATATAGGCTGACTGCAGTTCCCCGATATATTTTTGAAAAGATTGCGCTCATAGCGTTCACTATGTCCCATCTTACCGAGGATATGCCCGTCGGGGCTTAGGATTCCTTCTATGTCATAATCGGAACCGTTGGGATTGTCCACATAGCAGAAAGCAACCTGACCGTTGGCAAACAATTCCCGTGCAAGTTCTTCTCCCACCACGAATTTTCCTTCTCCGTGGCTGAAAGCGATGGCGTGCCTTTCACCTAATTTAAAAGAAGACAGCCAGGGAGAATTTACCGAGGTCACTTCGGTAGTGGCAATAAGGGAAATATGACGGTTGATGTCGTTTCGGAAAAGCGTCGGCGACGATTCTGTCACGCAGCCGGGTTTTCCATAAGGGAGCAATCCGCTTTTGACGAGAGCCTGGAAACCATTGCAGATACCAAGTATCAGCCCTCCTCTGGAAAGCAGACCGGCAATAGCGGCGCTCACCTTTGCATTGGTGATGACATCCGCAATGAACTTACCGCTTCCGTCCGGCTCATCTCCCGACGAGAATCCACCGCAGAAAGCAAGGATATGACTGCGAGAAATGCGTTCCGAAAGCAAGTCGATGGATTGCAGCACATCCTCCGGGGTAAGATTACGGAATATAAAAGGCTGCACCTCCGCCCCGGCCGTACGGAATGCCTTGGCAGTGTCGTAGTCGCAGTTAGTGCCAGGGAAAACCGGCATACACACGACCGGATGCTCCACCGGATCGCCGGGATAGGTCAATCCGGCGTTTCCGGCAGCGGTGCTCGGATTAACCGGACGGGCAATGCCGGGATGGTCGGCCCCTTGTGGGTCACCACCCGGCCCTTTGCCCGGCGCGGAGGGCCGGAGGCGGGCACCGCTGCCGGGAACAATATTTTGAACCCTGGGAGGATACAACTTGAAGTAACGCCCTTCATAGGCCTCCTCAAGCGCATCCAGCGACATCTCGCATCCATTTATGCAGAAGTCTCCGGCGGTCACTTCGCCGAGCAGTTCAGCGGCGGGATAATCAAGCGGCTCCGTGCTCTCCACGAGTACCGAACCATAACCCAGCGAGAAGAGTTCATCTTCGGGGCAGGACACTTTAACCCCGAGGCCGTTGCCAAGGCTCATCTTCACGAGTCCTTCCGCAACACCGCCGTATGAAAGCGACCAGGCGCTCACGATGCGTCCGGATCCTATCTGGGAACCGAGGTAATTCCAATTACGCTTGAGTGCATCCGTGTCGGGCATATAATTGGGAAGAGGCGTATGACGAATCAGCCAGATGCTGTTTCCGGCCTTCTTGAATTCGGGAGAGATCACCCTCCCCGCATCGACAGTCGTGATGCCGAAAGCCACCAGGGTCGGAGGAACATGAAGGTGCTCGAAAGTGCCGCTCATGGAATCTTTGCCTCCTATGGACGGCAGACCGAGGGCCGCCTGCATCTTCAGGGCTCCCAGAAGGGCGCTTAGAGGCTTGCCCCAGCTGTGAGGATCGGAAGTCATCCTTTCAAAATACTCCTGATAGGAGAAGCGCATTCCGGACCAGTCCGCACCGGAACATGCCACCTTGGTACATGCTTCCACCACAGCATAAGCCGCTGAATGATACGGGCTCCACAGGGCTATGTCGGGATTGTATCCCCATGCCATGACACTTGCGGTCTCTGTATATCCGGAAACGGGAAGCTTCTGAACCGAGACCTGTGTCTCGGTAGCCTGCCTGCATCCGCCGTAGGGCATCAGCACAGTGGAACGGCCTATGGTGGAATCGAACATCTCCACCAGACCTTTCTGCGAAGCCACATTTGCAGACCCCATCACATTCTTCACCTTCTCGGCAAGCGTTGATCCTTCCGCTTTGCGTTCGAAGGGATTGCGATTCTCTACCGCCGATATCTCAGCGCAGGCAAAATGCTTCGCACCGGCGCTGTCGATAAATTCCCTTGAAAGGTCGCATACCAGACTGTCGCCGTTGTACATTCGCATCCTGCCCGTATCTGTCACATCCGCCACATGCGTAACCTCAACATTGTCGGCGGCACACAATGCGCTGAAAACATCCACATCCTTCGCTTCCACAACGACCGCCATCCTTTCCTGCGATTCGCTTATGGCAAGCTCAGTTGCGTTAAGCCCCGCATATTTTACGGGTACCCTGTCGAGATGTATATCGAGGCCGTCGGCCAGTTCTCCGATTGCCACGCTCACTCCTCCCGCACCGAAATCATTGCTCTTCTTTATCAGGCGGGTTACTTCGGGACGCCGGAAGAGACGTTGAATCTGACGCTCTTCGGGAGCATTTCCCTTCTGTACTTCACTGCCGCAGGTCTCGAGGGATGCTTCCGTATGCTCCTTTGAAGATCCGGTCGCACCGCCGATACCGTCGCGACCGGTACGACCTCCCAGCAGCAGTACGGCATCACCGGGGACAGGCCTTTCCCGACGCACGTCGGAAGCCCTGACAGCACCCACGACCGCACCTATCTCCATCCGTTTTGCAGTATATCCCTCCGAATAGATTTCCCTCACGTGCGTAGTTGCAAGCCCTATCTGGTTACCATAGCTGGAATATCCTCCGGCCGCCTTGCGGCTGATAAGCCTCTGGGGAAGTTTGCCGGGTATGGTGTCAGCGACAGCGGTCCTGATATCTCCCGCACCGGTCACGCGCATGGCCTGATATACATAAGCCCTTCCCGACAAAGGGTCACGTATTGCACCGCCCAGGCAGGTTGCGGCACCTCCGAAAGGTTCAATTTCGGTAGGATGGTTGTGGGTCTCGTTCTTGAACTGCAGCAGCCATTTCTGAATCTGCCCGTCTACATCCACGTTGACATATATGCTGCAGGCATTGTTCTCTTCACTGATTTCCAGATCGTCGAGTTTTCCCTGCTTCCTGAGCCACCTCGCACCTATGGTAGCGAGTTCCATCAGGCACACGGGCTTCCCGCCGCGTCCCAGATCTTCCCTCATCTTTGCAAAGAGGGCAAGGGAATCTTCCAGTTCCGACTTTATGAAAGATTCATCTATCGTAATCTCCTCGAGTTCAGAAGTGAAGGTTGTATGGCGGCAGTGGTCGCTCCAGTAGGTGTCGAGAATTCGGAGTTCCGTCTCTGTGGGGACGCGTCCTTCCCCCCGGAAATACTTCACCACCTCGCGAAGGTCATCCACATTCATGGCAAGGCCGTGCGAATGGCAGAAAGACGCATATTCATCCTCCGGCATAGCCGTAAAGCCGGAAAGGTCTTCCAGAGGTTTTACATCCGCCTGTTCCGCGATGCCAAGCTTGCCGAGATCCTTGCGTCGGCATTCAACGGGATTGATAAAATAATGAGCGACCTTCTCTACCACTGGATCCGGCGTGTCATCTTCGAATATCAGCAGTCTGGAACTTTTGATGGTGATATCTGCCGAAGGGTCGATCAGATGCACACAGTCCACTGCGGAAGATGCACGCTGGTCAAACTGCCCGGGAATATACTCGACAGCGAGATATTTCTTGCCGGCCAGGTGCAGCGAGTCGCTTACATTATCCGTTACGACTTCACCGAAAACCCGGTAGCGGCATTCCTGCAGAAGGGCATCGCTGAAGCCGAAAAGATCGTACACATTGATGAGCCTCAGTTCCTTGAGATTCAACGACAGGTTCTCGTTCAGTTCGGCGCGGAGGCTGTCCGCTTCCACACGGAACAATTCTTTTTTTTCTACGAATAGACGTTTGGCGTTCATATCAAAAAAAGTGTATGCCCACCGGTGCAGGTGGGCATATTCTTAAATTATCGTATTCAGGACCTTGTCACTCTGTGCCTTGCGGAATTCCTGCAGTCTGGCCGAGAGTCCGTCGTCACTCAGGGCGAGTATGGACACCGCATAGAGGGCAGCATTCCTGGATCCGTCTATAGCCATGGTTGCCACGGGTATTCCGGACGGCATCTGCACTATCGAGAGCAATGAATCCAAACCATTCAGAGCCTTGGACTTGACCGGCACCCCAATCACAGGCAGCGTGGTGAGAGCGGCGATCACTCCAGGCAGATGCGCAGCCCCTCCGGCACCGGCTATAATTATCTCGATGCCATTATCCCGCGCAGCCTTGACATAGTCTGCAAGAGGTCCGGGATTGCGATGGGCACTCAAAACACGCTTCTCGTAGGGAATGCCGAACTCTTCGAGCGTAGAGCATGCCGGAGACATAACCTCCCAGTCGCTGGCGCTCCCCATTATGACAGCCACCCTGCTCATGCAAAGAAAAGTTTGGAGAGAGTCAGAGGATCGATATACTCGCCATCCTTATACACGCGCATGTTTCCGGATGCAATCTCATCGATGAGCATAACCTTGCCATCGGCATCATATCCGAATTCAAACTTGATATCATAAAGCACTAGGCCCTTTTCTTTAAGGTCGTCGGCGACAATCCCGGTAATGCGCTGTGTCATCTCCTTGATTGCATCGTACTGCTCTGCACTCATGATGCCAAGTACTATTAGACCGTCTTTGGTAACGAGCGGATCCCCCTTGGCGTCGTTCTTGAAAGTCATTTCGACATAGGCAGGGAGATCGGTTCCGGGCTCAATATACTCGCCATAACGTTTGATGAAACTTCCAACAGCCTTATGACGGCAAATAACCTCAAGACCATGACCGAACACTTTTGCCGGGAGCACTTCCATTGTGGTGTCGTCGAGATTGGCGCTCACGTAATGGGTGCGGATGCCGGCAGCATTGAGTTTTTCGAAGAAGTAGATTGACATCCGGAGATTTACATCGCCTACCCCTTCAATGGTGAGGCCGACGGAATTCTCACCCGGATCGAACACTCCGTCCTTTCCGGT